>DATDGH010000696.1:0-2363 GCA_036522215.1 Candidatus Angelobacter sp.
GCAGTGTTGACTTGCCGCAACCGGAAGGTCCGGCAATCGCGATGTACTCGCCCTTATTGATGTCCAGATGGATCCCGGAGAGGGCGTGGGTCTCTACTTCATCGGTGTAGAAAACTTTGGTGACGTTGGTCAGCTTAATGAGAACTTGCCCATTTCCTGCCACTTGTTTATCTCCTGATGTTTTTGAATCTTCGAACTAGCCGAGAGCTGTGCTTAACAACTTAATACGTTCCATCCCGATAAAAGGTTCCAACAAATTTCCCTGTCTTCAACTCTGCCCAGGGTTGAACCCTCGATTTTGGTTTTGCCTTTTAAATTACTCAATTACCCGATTACTCAATTACCAATTCTTCCAGGTCTATCGATCGAGTTTGATTCTGTCCGCATTCTCATAGCGAGACATGTCGGAGAGAATCACTTGGTCATTCTCTTTCAGGCCGCGCACAATCTCGACGAAGTTCACCGAGTTGCGTCCCAACTCTACGGGAATGCGTACTGCAGTCTTGCCATCCGGCTCAATTCTGAACATTGAAACGGTGCTCTTCTCCTGGCCAAACGCCGGGCGTCCCACATAAAGCACGTTATCCAGCTTCTCCATGGTTATGGTGCCATCTACACTCAGATCAGGACGGGCGCCCTTCGGCAACGCGCCTTCCAACTCCACGTCCACGGTAAACGTGCCGTTAGCGGCTGCCGGGTCAATGCGTATCACATGCCCCGGAATGACTCCATTGTGGGTATCAATTTCAGCCTTCTGATATTTTTCAATGTCCTTTGCCTGAGTTTCAGGAATCTTGAGTTCAGCCTTCAGATGCTCCGGCTGCACCACGTGGGCCAATATCGTTCCCTGCGGGACCCGCTGCCCCACCTGCACCGGTACATCTTCCAACTGGCCGTTGATCCCTGCACGAACCTTGAGGTCGTCGAGATGTTGGTGCTTGAACTGGGAAAGAGCGCGCATCTGGTCGATTTTGGCCTGGGCGGCTGCCAGCTGCGTCTTTGTCGCTTCTTCGCTCATGCCAATCCGTTCCTGCTCGATTTTGTTCCGTGTAGCCAGCTCTTCTTCTTTGCCCTCTGAAGTCTTCAGCACCTGCGCAGACTGCACACCAATCCTGAACAACTCCCGGTTGTTATCGGCTGCCCGCTTAGCATCCTCGTAATCTGCTTTCACCGTGGCTGCTTCCTGCTTGAGCTGACCCAGGTCACTATTTACCTTGGCCTTGGTGTTCAGATAATCAGCCTCGGCGCCTTTGAGTTGCTGGTCCGCGTCCATGGCTTCCTGCACCACCTGCGGGTTGGAAAGCTCCATGATCACAGTGTCAGCTTTGACGTCCGTACCGGCCAGCATAAAAATCCGTTCAATCTGTGCGTCTGTCTCCGCCGGGATTGCTCGAACAGCTTCGGGAGTCGGCACCAGAGAACCTAGTCCCCGCACTTGGCGCAGCATTGAGCCGCGCTTGACTGTGTCCGGCCATAACGTCGAGAACTCCACACTGGGCGGCGCCGGCTTCAATTTCGAGACGCCCAGTGTAATTCCGCCTACCGCCAATACAGCTACAACTGACAGCAAGATGCGCTTGCGCCGCTTACGCCGAATTACCTCTTCACCACGCTTGATATCCATATCAGCAATCGATATCCGCACATGCTTTGCCAAACTTAACTGTGCGATATCTTATTGATTATACTCAAGAAAACAGCCTTCCAAACGGCAATCGCTTAACCCAGACTGTTCACTACTGAAAAAAAATGTTCGAAAACGGACAGTGCTAAATGGCCCCTGATATGGCGAACATGCACGCAAGCCGAGCATATTCACACGGTTAGACTGGACTCCTCGGCCTGGGTTAGCGACAAACAAAGATCTTCAACCCGGAGGCACAGAGGGCACAGAGGCATTGAGAATTGAGGGAAGATCAACAACGGAAGATCAAAGACAAACAAGTACGAGCAAAACCTAACCACTTGAGGAACTGTCTGAGAATCTTCTCCCGCTTTTCCTCAATGCTTTTGCACGGTTTTGCTTTTGGTTTGATCTTGGATTTCCCGCTTTTCTTGCTCTGTTCCTCTTTTCTCTGTGTCGCAGGTCTCTATTTTGGCTTTGCTTTGTTTTTGCCTTTGCTTTGTTTTTGCCTTTGCATTGTTTTTGCCTTTGTTTTTGTTTTTGCTTTTGCTTTTGCTTTTGTTTTTGCTTTTGTTTTTGCCTTTGCTGATTACCAATTACTAGAACTCATCTCATAAATGGTTTTCTAACTCGGCGGGTGGAAGCCCCGGACTTTTAGTCCGGGGAGCGGGTTCTTTAGAACCCGCGAAAATAGCGTCTTCCACACAACTCCGGGCTTTAGCCCCGGGCCCCGAAAACT
>DATDGH010000697.1:0-13360 GCA_036522215.1 Candidatus Angelobacter sp.
ATCCTGATTCGCAAAGATGCCCGCAATGTTTTTCGCCTCAGCGCCCGAAGAGGCAAGCCTGGGAATTTTGCCAGATCCAATTTGAGCATCCCTGAGTGCGGCTCCCAGCGTCGGAGACGGCTGAGACGGAGCAGCATTCGCCAACAACGATTGCCCAAGCCGGGGATCATCGCGGCTGAAGACCGGGTCAGCAAAAACTGCCGCCAATTTTGTCGGCGGTGTGCGTCTCGTTGCCGCATCTCTCAGGACGCTTAGGACAGAAGCGGATGGCAGGCTGGTAAGTTCATAGGTATCCGCCAACAAGCGACTGCTCCGGGCCGCTGGGAGCGCAGGGAACGGCAATGCTGCGAATGGAATGTATTGCAGGGGACCGTCAGGAATGATAATGATGCGCTTTTTGGTGAGCAAACCGGCAGCAGGACCAAGAAGCAACTGTGAAAGCTCCTGCGCGATGGAGCGCATCGTGCTGTCTGCGCGTCCGACCCGCTGATTGTAGTGGTCCGCACCTTCCTGAGCCCGCATCTGACGGGCCAATAGAGCGTTTCGGAACCGCGTCGTGATATCCAGGATTTGCTGGGCGCCAGGCAAACGGTAAGAGGATATGCGTCCTTCATCTACTACCCAGAGGTAGCTGGCTCGAGGACCCAGAGCGTATTCCAGCAGCACAGCATCGTCGCCTTGAATGGCAGCCTGAATCTGCTGTGCAGTCAAAGCAGCAGGAGCAACGTTGCATCCCATAGACGATGGCTTCTGATCTGGTGATTCCTGCATAGGCGTATTGCTGCCGTCACAACCAGATTTTTGACTTGAACTGGCCAGCATGTCCAGGAGTGACCGTACTTTGCTCCTCTCAGAAGCTTCCAACGCCATGGCTGCAAAACCCTGATCAGGATGCTGATCATGGAGCTGCATGAGAACCTCGATATAGAGCTGGTAATACTCGTGAACAGAGGCGAAATACGTGGCGCGGGATCCAAAGTCGGAAACCTTCACTCGTTCGGACTCAATGATTCCGAGTGCCTTCTCGGATTCTGCCTTCGCGAGTTCAAACTGCCCTGAGAGTCTGTGCGTATCAGCGAGTTCGTAATGGGCTTCTGCTTCTTTGACTACTTCTTTTGCCGCTTTTGCGCGCACAATTGCCAAATTGAAGTATGTCAATGCCTCCCCGTAACGTTTCGTTCTGGCGCACAAACGTCCGAAGCGCGTCAATATATCGGCTTCTCCCGCAATATATTTCGCCCGTTTGTACGCGCTTAGGGATCTTTTGTAAAACAGCTCTGCCTGGCGGTATTTCTCCTCGTACAAGTAGATATCTCCCAGGTCTGAAAAGGCTGCCGCTTCCTCGCGATAGGTTTTGAGCTGTCGAGCGCGCTTGAGTTCGCTGGTGTACAGGAGTCGAGCTTCTGAATACCGATGCAACGACCACTCGTCTTTGGCAATACTGTCGATTGCCGCAAGTTCTCCCAATCTATCGCCCGCTGAAATAAAAATCTCTCGCGCTTGCTTGTGGTATCCGAGAGCAGCTTCGTAATTTCCCAGTTCGCTGTTAATGACACCCAGCCCGTTGAGGACGACACCCTCATTGGCCCGGTCGCCAAGGTTGCGAAAGATCTCACGTGCGTGCTGGAATTCTGCGAGCGCTTGGTCTGGTTCACCAACTGTGCTATGCAGGACCCCGAGCCCGACGTACGCCTCAGCCGCTCCGTGAAGATTGCCTGTAGCCATCCAGAGCTGTAGAGCTTTGTTTTCTACTTCCAGAGCTTGTGAGGCAAAACCAGCCTGCAGGAGAACCACTCCTGAGTAAAATCCTGTGCGCGCCTGGCCATTTTCATCTCCCAGAGCCTTGAAGGTCTCTTCGGAGCTATGGAGCACATCGAGCGCCTGATCGGAATCGTTTGAATACAGCAGACCTAGCCCTAGAGCTTCGTTAGCTTCTGCCTGGGTCAGGGAACCCGCATTCTCGCTAAGGCCAAGTGCTTCGCGGGAATAACGCAGAGACTCCGCGGGACTAGCGAACGTGGCGTAGCCAATGGCGATATGGCTCAGGATAGAGCACTTCAGGTCAATTGCTTGTTTAGTGCTCAAGAGAAGAGCACGGCGATACATTCCCAAGGCCTGTTGATAGCGGCCCCAGATAAAATATATTTCTCCCAGAGAAAGATAGTCGGCAGCAGCCTGGTTTCGAAGACCCTGCCGGCGAAAAACACGAGCCCTCTCGCGCAGTTGAATAATAGCGGCGGCCAGCTCCTGATGGGTGGTTTTCCTGTCTAGTGCGAGCTCTGTCGCTCGCAATTCTTCAGCTTTCGGTCGAGTTTGGGCCTTCTGCGGTGCCCCGACTGGCAACCTGCTTTGTTGCTGAGCGAAAACATCGGCGTTCTTATCTTGTGGCTCTTGCGCATTGTACGTATCGATTCGGGTGCCGTCTGATCCGAAACCGCTGGCCCAACCGAATCGCGCAAGACCGGACAGCACAAAGACAGTCACAAGAAATCGTCGGAGCGAACTGGACCGCCTAAGAAGGAGTTTGCGGCTCTTCAGTTGTCCGTACATTATTTGATCGTTGCTTTACCTCATTTAGTGGCTTCCATTGCCACCTACTGGAACCGGCGGTGGATCTGCAGGAGGTTTTTCATACTCTGGAGGAGCGTGCTTATCACTTACCTCCGCTGGTGTTTCCACAGTGGTTTCCTTCAGGAACCTCGTTAGGAAATCGCCCCAAGCCGTCATTTTAGCAAAATCAAGATCCGCATATAACCTGAGCGTTTCAAGATGAGAGGCTTTGGAGGGCGTGCTTTGGGGAAAGTAAATGGAAGTGCCGTTACAATTCTCCTCGCTGGTTGAAGCCTGATCTGCCAGGATGAATGGGAATTCAAGCGGCGCGAGGGCCTTGTCGGCCAAATCGGCCAGACTGCTGGTTCCCTTCGTCAAGAGCTGACAAAAATGGATTAGGTCGACGAACTGGTCCTGGCCAAAACTACGAACCTGTCGCCGGGCATCAGAAATCGCCTGTTGGCCCTTGAAGGTCTTGGCCGCCTTTTCCAGGGCAGCCGTCAATTTCATAACAAGATCTTCTATTTCCGGACAGAATTCCAGGTCAAGGACGGATAAGGTGACCGGCTGGTCGCCGTAGTCTTGGTACGCTTCCACATATTTTTCCGCAGTGCCCGCTGCCAACTCTTTGGCTGTCAGGTTCTGTTGTTCAGCAAGTTGGTTGAGAATCCTGTCATACGGCCAGCTCGCGTCGGGGATATCGTCTTGAGACGCAACCATGAGGCTGACAGAATCACGCAGTTCATATCCGATCTCTATCATATTCATATTGCAGGCATCCATTCCCAGGATGTCAATTTTGCTCCCGATCTTTCTGACCGCTCTCCGTAGAGCCATCTTAAGTTGAGCGTTGGTCATAAAGCTGGTTGGATGATCTACAAAAGCCAAGGACTTTGTTCCTGTACCGCTCTGCGAAGGGTCGAGGATTCCCATTTGCATTGCTTCGAGTATGCTGTTTTGCAACGTGAGAAGAAATCCATCGCACAAAATGGCATGGAGTCGATCGAGATCGTGTGGTGGAATCGCGAAGGTATTGTCTCCTGAAGCGGGAAGATCGTACTTGCACCGAATATCAAGAATCTCGCGTTGTAATTGATCGAGCGTGCCAGACTGTAAAGCTTCCAGGAAGCCTTTTTGGAGGGCCGCTAGGACATTGCCCTGTAAGGCTGCGAGAGGGCCATTTTTCAACGAAGCCCCGTTTTTCCTTAGGTCTTCGTCTATTATGCTTTTAATTTCTAGCAGTAAGCTCTGGCCCATTGCGGGTTGCCCGGGGAATTCTGGTTTACTGAGAATGGTATCGATCACTTTTTTGGCGGCAGAGATTATGTCCTGGTAAATTGCTTCAAAGCCGTTCTCGAGCGCCTGGTTGTTAGCGATGTCAAGTATCCCCAGAGCAGATAAGGCCGACACACCTTTGAGCGGGATATTCAATATGCCCTTAAGGGGAATGTTCAGTATGCCCTTAAGGGGAATATTCAAAATTCCTTTAAAAAGACTCAACAGGCGATGGCGGGGAACGAAGGAGTTATCAGGAGCCTGCGAAATACCGTCGTCAACGCCGGCGCCGTGCCCCCAGATAATCACAAAATAGTGGTCCGCCGGATATCTATTCGCAGTCCAGACAATGAAATCTTCCAGGTTCCTGGGATCACCAGCGTTTGTTGGCGGGAAACTGTCAATCTCACTCGTCTCGAGCGGCCCGAAAGGAGCCTTACCATCAAAGAGATACCTCTTACTTTTGTTCATTGGTCCGGTGTCAAATTCCGCGACCACATTTATTCCGTTACTAGCGGCTGCTTTCATTTGCCTTAACGAATCCACACCGAAATTGGCGAGATTGTTGTCCGCTGCGAGATAGACCATTACGGTCCAGGATTTTTTGTCGGCCATGACTGTCTCCTCTTGGGCTTTCTGTCCAATGAACGTTCAAACTAGAGATTTACCTTTGCTTATGCAGCCTTAAAAGTGCTGAACATCAGAATTGACCCTGGAGGAGTGAGACATGGTCTTCAATTCCCGGTGTCCTCGTGGATTCGCAGCTAAATTTGCGGTTACGTCCTCCTCCGTAGATTCTTCATTCCTTTGTGTCCTCAGGGGTCCTCTGAGTCCTTTGTGGTGAAGTTTTTGCTGTTCATTTTGATTTGGTTTTTCCCTTCTTGTTTTTCTCAGTGACTCCGCGCCTCCGCGTCTCCGTGGTGGACTTGGGGCTTGGTTGTGGCTCCGCTACATTGTGGCTTCAGTGCTTCATATTGTGGATGCTCCCGTAACTCACACTAAAATCAACCGCTTGCGTATCTTCTATATCTATAAGATATATCAATAATTTTGTTATTGACAAAGAGCTATTGGTCATTGATACTCGGGTAAGCGAACAAAAGGCGAATACGTTTCAGGAGACTGTCAATGCACAACGAATCAGCCGTAGACGACACTAGCTTTGACCCCGACCAACTCGAATCCATCAACGGCGCCGACCTGCTCGAACAGGTCTCTCAATTCATCGGACGCTACCTGCAATGCTCCGAGCACCAGCGTACTGTCCTGGCTCTCTGGGTGCTACACACGCACTGCTCGACCGCCGCCCAGGTCAGTCCGTATCTCGCTATCCAGTCAGCGCAGAAGCAGTCCGGCAAGACGCTCTGCCTGCAACTCCTCAACCTGCTCTGCGATTTCCCGGCACTCACCGCCGGCTTCACCGCCAACGCGCTCACCCGCCGCATCGATGGTCCCATCTCCACCGTCCTCCTCGACGAATGCCAGGCCACCGTGGGCAGCCGCGGCCGCAGCAAAGGTCCCACCCTGCGCGCCATCCTTGCCAGCGGCTATCATTGCGGCCTCGGCTACACCGACGCCACTCATGAGCGCAACGCCTTCTGCCCCAAAGCCTTTGCCGGAATGGGTCAGCTCCCTGAAGCGCTGGCCGATCGCTCTATCCCCATCATCCTTGAACAGCTGGAAGCATCTTCGACTGCGAAACCAAGAGTTCAGAGATTTGATCTGCGCCGGGCCATCAAAGAAGCCAAGCCGCTGCAAGAGCACCTTCACGAATGGATGGAAGAAAATCTGCCGGATCTGGAAGCGAAGCCGGTCTACTCCGAGGAGGATTTTCCTCCCAACCTCTCTCCCCGCCGCCGCGATATGAGCGAGCCTCTGCTCCAACTCGCCGACTTCATCGGCGGCCCCTGGCCCATCCGCATCCGCGAAGCCCTCACCGATATCTTTCAAGCAGAAACCGCTTTCGAGCTACGCTACAGCCGGCAGCTCCTCGCCGACCTCCGCGATTGCTTCGCCCACAACAACTACCCCGAGCGCCTCTCTACCGCCGCCTTGCTGGACTGGATGCACACCCTTCCAACTCGCCCTTGGGATGTCGAGGGTTCCATTACCGCCCGAACTTTTGCCCGTTTGCTCCTGGCCTTCGACATTCATCCTCGTGTACAGCGCATCGGCTCAGCCGCTCCCGCCCGTGGATATCAGCTTCAGGATTTCATCGAGCCCTGGCAAACCCACCTCGGATTCGCTGTTGTTCCTATTAAAAGCGCCGAGCCATTATCCCTGGACGTAATGGATGGTTCTGGTTTCGTTTCTTCAGATGACCCGATGTCCCGACGACCCGATGACCCGATTGCCTGTACTACCACCGCCCTTGATAAGGAATTGAAGGCTTTCCCAACTACAGCTATTGGTGAACTCGAGACTGTTACGGCTCACAGCTACTCACAAATCCCCAATAAAGACGCGGGTTGTGACGCTGTTACGGATTCTGGCACGATTTCCAATCCCTCAGTGGTCCATACCTGGAACTCGAATGGCGATCGCAGGATGGCCACCGTTTAGAATCAATCGGCGTTCATCTCGCGGAAATCTGCGGCAAAATTTTGGTTGTGGCTTCGCTACGCTATGTCTCCGTGGTCGATTTTTGCCTTGCGCCTCTTTGCGTGAAAATATCTTTGGCTAGATTAGAATTAAGATTAGTCATTCGCAGCCGTCTTTATGTTTTAGGAGCAATTATTGGTTTCTTCCACTACTGAAGCCGTCCGCACGGAATCCCTTGTTCGTCATTACACACTCGGCCACGCCGTAATCCGGGCGGTGGATGGGGTCTCACTTTCGGTCAGGAAAGGTGAGTTTGCGGCGCTTCTGGGAGCCTCGGGGTCGGGGAAGTCTACACTGATGAATCTCTTAGCCGGCCTCGATCATGCTACCTCCGGCTCCATCACCGTTGAAACCCAGGACCTGGCCACATTGGACCAAAGCCAACTCGCCCAATATCGCCGGCATACAGTCGGCATGGTGTTCCAGTCATTCAACCTTGTTCCCACCATGACGCTGATGGAAAACGTTGAGCTGCCCATGCGCTTTGCCGAGGTTGAGTGGCGGGAGCGGGATGCACGTGTCCAGGAGGCACTCAGCCAGGTTGGGCTGAGTGGTCGGCTGGAGCACCGTCCCAGCGAGATGTCTGGCGGAGAGCAGCAGCGGGCTGCGCTGGCGCGGGCGCTGGTGAACCGCCCTAAACTCCTGCTCGCCGACGAGCCTACCGGCAACCTGGACAGCAAGACGGGCACAGAAATCCTGGACTTGATTCGCCACCTCAATCGGACGCTGGGCATGACCGTCATTATGGTCACGCACGAGCGCGCGCTGGCCGAGCGCTATGCCGACCGCCTGATCTTCCTGGGCGACGGCAAATTGATCAATGAAACGGTCAACGTCGCGGGAGGCGCCCAGTGAAGACTTACGATCTGGTCGAACTTGCCGGACGCAACCTGCGCGAAGCCAAACTTCGCAACTCACTTACCACATTGGGAATTGGCGTCGGCGTAGCGTCGCTGGTAGCAATGCTCTCACTCGGTGTCGGCCTGCAGCGGCTCGCCACCCGGCAGCTGGGGCGCTCCGGATTGTTTGATTCCGTCATCGTCACGCCCCGGGCGGAGGTTCGTGGCAACCGTCCTCATGGGGAGGAGGCCAGCGCCGGTGCTCCTAAACAACTCGACGATTCTGCCCGCAAGATCTTCACGCAGATTCCCAACGTGCTTGAGGTCTATCCCGAATTCCGGGTGATCGGGGAGTTTCATTTTGCCGGATCTCCCACTCCCAACCAGGCCAAATTTGCCATGGTCACCGGCCTTACTTCTTCTTCGCACCGTGCTGAAGCCTTCGATGAGCTTCAGGGCAGCTTTTTTTCCAGCTCACAGGCGCCGGAAGCCATCATTCTGGCCGAGTTTGGTCGTGAACTCCTGGGCCTCTCCACTGATCCGCGCCAGCCCGACCAGAAACTCACATCAGAACAGGCAAACCAGCTCCTTGGCCATGAGCTCACGCTGCAATATGCGGAGCGCGAAGCCAATCACACCGGAAAGGGAACAACAGGATCGGATTCGCAGCCACCAGATCAATCTACTTTCAGCGTGGTGCGCAAACAACAGAAACTGAAGATTGTTGGAATCGTGAACACTGAACCCAATGGCGGCATGCGCGGCAACGCCCGCGTATTCCTGCCCATGGAATTTGCTGAGTCGCTCAACATGATTCAGCCGGCGGACTTGCGCCAGGTCATGCGCGCCGGAGAGGGCAAGACCTACCTTGCGTTAGTGGTCCGTGTCGCCAAAAGCAGTCACGTACAGGGGGTGGAGGACGCCATTAAGAAAGAAGGTTTCAACACCTTTTCCATCCTGGACGCCTCCCGAGGAATCACCAGGTTCTTCGCCGTCCTCGACGCCTTTCTCGGAGTCTTCGGCAGCCTCGCGTTGGCCGTGGCATCGCTGGGCATCATCAATACGCTGGTCATGGCGATTCTCGAGCGCCGGCGTGAGATTGGTATCATGAAGGCCATCGGCGCCAGTAATGGCGATGTAAAGAGCATCTTCTTCTACGAAGCTGGAGTAATGGGCCTCCTTGGCGGCAGCTTAGGTGTGGCCATGGGCTGGACCATTGGAAAAGTTATCAACTTTGGCGCCAATGTTTACATGCAACGCCAGCAGTTTCCGCCGGAAAATTTCTGGTATGTGCCCTGGTGGCTGGTGGCCGGGGCGATTGGGTTTTCTCTGATTGTGAGCCTGCTGGCCGGACTCTATCCAGCGGCCCGCGCAGCCAGGCTTGATCCGGTGCAGGCGCTGCGACACGAATAGCAATGCGTAAGGCTCCATACCTTCTGCTGCTCATAACTGTCAGCGCATTTGCTGCCGGACGAGTGGAATGCAGCTCGATCAAGAGCAAATTCATGCCCAATCCGGTTTCGTACTGCGCCCTGCTGCCGCCCAGCTACGACTCGCAACCGGCAAAGAAATTTCCTGTGCTGTATTTCCTGCACGGACTCGGCGGTGATCAGAGCTTTCTGGTTACCAGCGGTGGCTGGAACCTCATTGAGGATGCCCAGGAGCAGAAGCAGATCGGTGAATTTGTAGTCGTCACTCCACAGGCAGATAACAGCTTCTACATCAACTCCAAAGACGGCCGCGTGCACTACGACGACTTTTTTGTCCGCGACTTCATCCCCCAGATCGAAAAGCATTTTCGTCTGCTCGGCAATCGCGCCGGACGCGCCATTGGCGGCATCTCCATGGGAGGCTATGGCGCGTTGCGCTTTGCCTTCAAGTATCCGCAGATGTTTGTTGCCGTGGTGGCCCACATGCCGGCATTGCTGGAACAGTTGCCGCAGGGCTCCAGCCAGGCCGGATTGACGCCCTATCTCGGCACTGCCTTTGGCCGGCCAATGGATGAAGCGTACTGGAAAGCCAATACTCCCTTTGTATTTGTGCGGACTGCCAACCTAGCCGGCATGAAAATCTATTTTGACTGCGGAGATCAGGATGACTTCGGCTTCGACGCTGGCACCCGTGCCTTGGACAAGCTGCTTACAGCGCGACACATTGCTCACGTAGAGCACATCTATCCCGGCCGCCATAGCTGGCAGTTTGTCGCCGCGCACCTGGACGATTCTCTCAAAGTGGTGTCGGGCAGCTTCAAGCAGGCAAATGGCGGAAAAATCAGTAATTAGCAGGTAGTAATTAGCCAAGCCAAAACCGGGGTCGTACCAAGATTCACGGTCGAGAAAAACCCGCGCAGACTTACCAGTCGCTGTAATGGGTTCCATCACTGCCAATCTGGTTCGATCCGCTACGGACGTCAACAAGATTCTTCGGCTTGGCTATTTCCGGTGGAGCAACCGCGGGAGTGTCCTGCGGACCAGATCTGAAATTCTCGTAAATGAGCTGCCAAGTCGTAGCCGAATTTGTAAATGGGTCTCGCGGGATTTCTCTCAGGTATCCATGCGCGACAAGGTCATCAAGGTTTGCCGGAGCGAATCCTTCATCTTGCCTGAATTGGTCAATCGCATTTCGCAGCGAGTATAGGTCTTCCTTCAAAACTGCTTCTCTCGCCTTCTCTTTCCTCGTAATGCATCCACATCCCAGGCAGGCGAGCAAAACCAGGACGATGACAGCGCAGTAAAACGTTCGCTTCATATGCAGGGAACGATGTTGTCATCATTTCTTGCGTGACGGGATGGTGACTATTGAAGAAGCGAATGAAAGATCGCTTCGATCTTGGGCCACACCGCTGATCGAGGGTCCACAATCTGAAAGTGGTCTACCCCGGGAAGCGTGACCAGTTCTACGTTCTCACCGGATTTCTTCTTTGTCTCGGCGTAGCGCTTGCTGATCTCATAGGGAACGTCGTCATCCTTAGTTCCGTGGATGAGCTTCTGCACTGCCTGAGGAATGGCGTGGTCTGCCGGAGAAGCTTCGCGGTAATGTTCCGGCACGTCTTTGGGTGAACCGCCGAGAAATTCTGCAACTGCGTCGTTGCTCAGGTGCAGCTCCCAGCCTCTGCGCAGATCAAGGACGCCCGCCAGCGAAAACGCGCGCTTGACGCTCTTTTCAAAAGCAGCCAGACACAGTGCCAGTTGTCCTCCGGCGGAGTGTCCGGCCACGCACACTCTTTTTAAGTCCAGGTCCGTGGAATGGCCCTGCAACCAGTGGTAGGCAGCGCGCACGTCTTCAAAAGTTCCCGGCCATCCACCGCCCGGATTCCCTACGCGCCGGTATTCGACATTCCATGTTGCCATGCCGGCTTTGGCCAGCCCTGCACAGAGGTGTCCGGCGTAGGTGAGATCGTACTTGGCGCGCCAGTAGCCGCCATGAATAAAGAACACCAGGGAATGGGGTCCTTTGCCTGCAGGCATGCGCACATCTACAAATTGATTGGGATCGGAGCCGTATGCTACCCGATAGTCAGGGTCAGGCGGTTTTTTAGTCAGGATAGATTCATCCACGTCCGAAGTATAAAAGAGCGGGTGCTGATCCGGTAGTCAAACGGCTACATGAATCTATTTCTTCATGCGCCAGGTGCTGAACCTGGACAAGGACACCAGAAGTTGGCCTTGGTCTGGATTGATGGGATCCAGATCCAATGTCCACTCGTCCGACCCACGATGCCTTGTGATTCGTTCCAGGAGGCGCGCCCTGAAATAGTAGATCTTTCCGGCTTCGGCTGTGAAAGGCACCAGGGCTGCAAGGCGATGATCTTCCGATTTTGTCTGTTGGTCTGTACACAGATGATGCTCGCCCGGCGTCACGTAAAAATAGAAGTAAGACTCATCATCGTTCGCGCCCACCCAGGTCCCGTCTACTCCCATGCGACTGGTAGTCGAGCAACGAATACACTCGAACTCTCCTTGCTGAACTATGTAGACCAGCGCCTTCCCGGCCTCGGGCTGTCCTAGTGGATGCTGGTTCTCCTCAGTGGTGACATCAAACCGAATGTCAATGGGACCGCAAGCCGCCAACGCCTGTGTGACAGCGGTTTTATCAGCGGCAAAAGTTGAAGACAGAAAAAAAATGATTGTGAATAAGATCTTCATTCGCGGTCTCCTGTTGTTTACCAAACAATCGTGAGCTACTTCACAACTCCATGGCTTCCTCCACCGCCGCCACCGCTGACGCCACCTCCACTCGATCCGGAAGAGCCGCCACCGCCACCGCCTGCGCTATATCCTCCGCTATGTCCGCCTCCACTGTAGCCACCAGACCCACCACTGTACCCGCCGCTGTTTCCACCGCCATTTCCACCGCTGTATCCCGACGATGATGAGTATGATCCCCCTCCTCCACCGCTCCCGCCTGAGCCAGAATTCTGACTGTGTACCCACTGGCTGTGGACAGGCGCCGTTGCCACCACGGCTGAATGCGATCCGGAATCGTGGGTTGAATGAGATTGGGTCGGATGAGATGCGGATCCCTTAGCTATGAGCCCGGCCCCGCCGGGGCTCCCTTGCGCGTAGTGGGGATGACCGCCATCATGAGGATGATGGTGATGGTGATGACGATCGCCGTCACCATCGCCATCGTGGTAGCGGTGCTTGGGATAGTATGCATTTCGATAATAGTTCTGATGATAGTAGTGCTGGTACTCACTCTGGAAGGCAAAGAAGGAGTTATTACACCCCCCCAACAACGCCCTTTGACGTTCCAGCAACTGTCGCATCTCCTCCTTTTGTCGCTCTTTCAAATCCATGCACGACTGGGAGTTGCGGCCATTTGCAGCTTCGCATTGCTGCAGCTCTTCAAGCTGCTGGCGTTTGAACTCCTGGAGTTGGCGCGCGTGGTCACCGCGTAACTGGCTGCATTGGTCACTCAACCGGTTTGCCAGGGCTGAATCAGGGATAAAGAAAAGCAGGAAGCCAAAAAGGGTCAGAGCAGAAAGGCGATGTTTACTCATGAGAGTTTACCTCCCCCAAACATCGTATTTACATTAGATGAAAAGCCGAAACCGCTAGTTTTAGATTTATCAAGTTTTGTTGTGGAAGTAAATGAGTCACCCGGTTATCTTTAGATAATATCTAAAGATAATTAGGTCTTACTCCACGCTCCATCTGCTCTGGAGATTAGCAGAATCTCTGATCTTCCTCTCGCTATCCCACATAGCCGCCGCCTTGTGATTCGGCCGCTACTTTGCCCCTGAACATGCGATAGATAAAGACGAAATATCCCACGGCCAGGGCCATTCCAAACCCCCACCAGATCAAGCCAATGGAGAGTGAATGCCGGCCTGAGGCCGCGTTATAGACGGTGATATTCAATGCCGCGTCCGTGGTCGAGCTCAATAGATTCGGATAAACCGCGACCGCTGCGCCCACCAGCATAAAAATCAGGTAAGCACTGGAGCAGAGAAAGGCCGCCTTCTCCGCGCTCTTGCGTTGGAACAGGAACATGCCGATCAGGCTGGCCGCCACCATTAGCGGCGCCAGGAAGAGAACAGGAAACTTCTCAAAATTGTTCAGCAAGTCCGGACGAAGGTAGAGAGTGGCCCACAAACTCACCAAAGTCAGAATCAGCAAGAGGGGCCACAGAGCTGCTGCCAGGCGGCGTGCCCGCAAATTCAAATTGCCCTGCGTCTTCAACGCAATGTAATGGGCGCCGTGAATGGTCAGAGCAATAGTCGCAACCAGGCCGGCAATCACGGTATACCAGTCCAGAACTCCGGGTTGTGGCCCGGGACGCCAGTTGGTCCAAAGCGGAAGAAAGAAATACCCGTCCTCTTTCAACGGAACTCCACGGATCACGTTTCCCAGCGCGGCGCCGTAGAAGATCGTGAGCAAAAAGCTGGAGATGGCAAAGCAGCCATCAAAGAACCCGCGCCAGACGGGTGAGTCCAGATGCATGCGCAGCTCAACCCCAATGCCGCGCAGGATCAGCAGCCATAGCACAATCATCAGCGGCAGGTAAAAACCGCTGAAGCCTGAGGCATACAAAAGCGGAAAAGCAAAATACAAAGTTCCGCCGCCGGCGATCAGCCAGACCTCATTTCCGTC
>DATDGH010000698.1:0-3998 GCA_036522215.1 Candidatus Angelobacter sp.
GGAACACTCCGCTCCGCCATCACACAAGAGGCCACACAAGGAGAGCCCGCATCGGGTTCTGGGCGGAGAGGTCAAGCGGACGGGATGGAAAGACCTGGAAAACGTCGTGGTGGAAGTAGAAATCACGCAATGGCCTTCCCCCACACAGAATCCTCGCGGGCGCGTGGTGGAGATTCTGGGCTACGAAGATGATTTTGGCGTGGATGTAGAGATCGTCATTCGCAAGCACCATATTCCCCACGTTTTTCCCGCGGATGTTCTGGAGGAAGCACAGGAGATCAGTTCCGTCATTCCGGCCCGGGAGATTGCCCGGCGTCAGGACTACCGGCCTTTGCCTATTGTCACCATTGATGGCGAAACAGCGCGTGACTTTGACGATGCTGTGCTGGTTCGCCTCCTGGAGAATGGCAATTACGAGTTGCAGGTCCACATCGCCGATGTGGCCCAGTACGTCGAAGATGGCTCAGCCATTGATGCAGAGGCGCGCGAGCGCGGCACCTCAGTCTATTTTCCTGACCGCGCTGTGCCCATGCTTCCGCTGGAGCTTTCCACCGATATCTGCAGCTTGCGTCCAAATCTGGAACGCCTGGTTCTTTCCTGCGTGATGGAACTTGATTCGCAAGGTGAGATCGTGGGCTACGAATTGGCTGAGGGCGTCATCTGCTCAGTCCAGCGGATGACCTACACAGACGTCAACGCCATTCTGGACGGCGACCAGCACCTTCGCCGTCAATATGCCCCGCTGGTGGAGAATTTCGAACTGATGTACGAATTGGCTAAGATCCTGAACCGCAAGCGCGTAAAGCGCGGCTCAATTGATTTTGACTTGCCCGAGCCGGTCATTCAGTTCGACGAATTCGGTTTGATGAAGAGCATCGCGCCTTCAGAGCGCAACTGGGCACATCGGCTGATTGAGGAGTTCATGCTGGCTGCCAATGAGACAGTGGCCAGTCATCTGGAGCAGGCACGTCTCCCCAGTCTCTATCGCATTCATGAAAAACCCGATCCCAAAAGGATTTATGAATTTGAAAACATCGCCGCCAGCTTTGGCTATTCTCTGGGAGTGGGCGCGTTGCCGGTGAAACGCATGCAAATGCGCGCTGACAAGCGAGCCCGCCAGGGGACAGGGCGGCAAGCCCCGCTGATCGAACTGCCGCAGGACGTTCACATCACCCCGCGCATGTACCAGAAGCTGGTACAGAAGATTGCCGGCAAGCCGGAAGAGCGCATCCTGTCATTTCTGATGCTTCGTTCGCTCAAGCAGGCCCGCTACTCGGAGAAGAATGAAGGCCACTTTGCCCTCGCTGCGCCCAGCTATACGCACTTTACCTCGCCCATTCGACGCTATCCTGACCTGATTGTGCACCGGATTCTGAGGGCCGTGCTGCGCGATCAGGGCGAAGAACACGAGGGCAAACTCGTGCTGCACGGGGGGAAGATTTCTCCCTGGACTAAGCGCGCCCACAAAACCGATACCTACGCACACGCTGCTCCCGCGCACCCCAAATCGGCGCATCGCGCCGTGCGCGGCCCATTTCCCGAAGAAGAGTTGCGAGAGATTGCCGAGAGTTCCAGCCGCTCTGAACGCGCTGCAGATGAGGCCGAGCGCGAATTGCTGGAATGGAAGAAGATGAAGTTTATGGAGAAACACATCGGCGAGGAATATGCAGGGCTGGTGGTGAGCGTAACCAAGTTCGGCTTCTTTGTGGAGCTGGAAGAACTTTTTATCGAAGGCCTGGTGCCGTTGAATGCAATGGATGATGATCACTATACTTTCCACGAAAATACCCGCCAGATCATAGGGTCCAGGACACGGAAAACATATTCCATCGGCGACCGGGTGCGAGTCCTGGTGGACCGCATTGACCGCATGCAGCGCAAGATCCAGTTTGCCGTGGCGCAGGAAAGGCCCTCTCGCGCCCATAAGCGGCACAAGAAAAGCAGGTAGGTCTTTCCGACCCGATGCACCGATGCACCGATGACCCGATGACCCGATTGCTGACCCCACGAAAATGCCCTACGGCTGTAAAATCAAAGGAGTTAAAGAGAAATAGGGAGACTAGAAAAATGCCTCGTATGGTGAAATGCGTGAAGTTGGGGAAAGAGCTGCCCGGCCTGGATGAGCCGCCGTTCGATACGCCGCTCGGGGTAAAGATATATGAGAACGTCAGTGCCGACGCGTGGCGCATGTGGGCGGAGCATTCCAAGATGCTGCTCAACGAATACCGGCTCCAACCCTGGAAACCTGAAGCCCAGCAATTTCTGGTGGAGCAGATGGAGCAGTATTTCTTCGGTCAGGGTTCACAGCTTCCGAAAGAATTTGTGCCACCGGCGCACTAGATGGACCAAAGAGACTCCCTCAGGAATTTGAGACAAAAGAAAATGAAGAAACATGTCATCGTCGTGTTGTGCTGCGCAGTCTTTGCCTGCTGTGCACTCGTTCCCATGCTGTCGAGCGCCCAGATTGTAGCGAACAGGCAGCAGGTCCTCACCCAGGCTCGTCACGCTTATTACAACCTCAGGGACGAGGGCTTGGCGGAGTTCGAATGCAGTGTTACACCGAACTGGAAAGCTTTGCTGGCAGACCAGCGTAAGGCCGATCCCGCGGGTGCTGATTCAGCCATAAATACGCTAAGCCAGCTCCAGTTCAACGCCAAACTGGGAGCAGATGGCAAGGTGAAACTCACCCACAACGAGCTTTCAGGGCAGAGCGAGGAGATGAAAAAAGCGCTTGCTCAAATATATGGCGGCATGGAGCAGATGACTTCAGGATTTTTTGAGACATGGTCTCTATTCATGCTCGACCATCCTTTTCCTGAGGTCGCGAGTGAATATCAACTGGAAGCGGTGGGACCGCAATACCGGCTTTCCTACAAGGATGGTGCGGCTTCCGTAGCCACTACGATGGGCCGGGACTTCGCCATCAGCAGTTTGGACGTAACCTCCAAGGAGTTCAAGAGCTCCATCCAGCCAAAGTTCAACAGGATTCCCAAAGGCCTTTTGTTTTCCGCCTATGATGCCAGCTACACCTCCAATACGCCCACAGAGGCTACACAACTGAAAGTCCAGATCGGCTACCAGGAAGTTGACGGCATGCAAGTCTTAAAACAGCTGAATCTTAGTGGGACTTATGGGGGCAGCCCCTTTGCGGTTGAGCTTGCATTCTCTGATTGCAAAGTGAAGAAAAAGCAGTGATGGATATTCAGAATTTAAGTATTCGGCTTTTCCTGGTGTCCGGGTCAGTCTCTCCCAGAATGCTATAATCATTGGGTCTTCCGCTGTTCACCCCTGTTTGATCTACAGCGGTCTTTTCTCGTCGGGACGTGGCTCAGCCTGGTAGAGCACTCGCTTGGGGTGCGAGGGGTCGGCAGTTCAAATCTGCCCGTCCCGACCATTCAAAATCGGCCTGTCATTTCAAGCGCTTGCGAGCCTACCCATCCCACACTTTTGAACTTGATTTGCGAAATAAGCGCTGTAATCGGCTTTCACGTCCGAATTGTCCGTGATCGTCCGCGATCTGCAGCTTCAACGGGAGTTGATTCCGGCGGGCGTCACTCTAACCTGTTCCGCTGTTCGCTTTTAGCTCCATTTGCGCCAAAGAGCAGCCTGAGAGCTTCAGGTAACGCGCGCTCCCAGTTCAGCGGATCATGAGCGCCGGTTATTTCCAGGTAAGAGACGTCGTACCCGCGCGCCAGGAGCACGTCCCGCAGATGCCTATTGGCATGCAGCATGGAGATCATGCCTGTACCAAATGCAGAATCATTCTCGAGCGTCCCGATAGAGATAAAGAATCGAACAGGCTCATGTTTCCATTTTGAAATGAATGAAGCAAGCCATTCCTCTTCGGGGAAAGCTCTAGGAGAGCGCCAGAACGCGCCCGATTCGGAAAGGACGTTTCCGAAAACCTCTGGATGGGCAAGGGCTGTGCACGCTGCGGAGAGTCCGCCGGCGCTAGCGCCGCCCACCGCCACATCCGCATGGTCGGAAGATATCGCCAG
>DATDGH010000699.1:0-6496 GCA_036522215.1 Candidatus Angelobacter sp.
GTGATCGCGCGTGATCGGGTGATCGCCGTGATCGGAAAAATGCAGGGTCATCATTGTCGAAAAAAAGCGCTACTTATTCTAAATGACTTAAAAAGGAGTCACGGAGCAAGTCATCGGGAACCGGGAACAGGGAACAGGAAGGGCACAGGTAAAACCCTTGATTTCTGATTTTTTGATTTAAGAAAAAGAAAAGTTTTGCTGTTCCTCCGCGCCCTCCGCGTCCTCTGTGGTGAAAGGGTGTTGCTGTTGCCTTTGGGGTTCCCGGTCCCAATCGCGCTTTCTTCGTGTCCTTCGTGGTTCAAGACTGTTGTTGTATTGGCTTTTCCCTGTCACCTGTGGCCTGTGGCCTGTGACCTCGCTCCAAAGGCAAATCTTAGACCCTCGCCTGTCTATGTTTCGGATGCTGTAACTAGCTTTGCAAGGTGAGGTGTGTCATGGCCCAGTCTCCAGTTCGTCTGGAACATGTTTGGCGCGGCGTTGCGGATAAGAGTGGGTCTCCCATCGGTCCCACTACGCCAGGAAGCACCCCGGTTTTCGAAGCCAGCCAGAAAGCTGCGATCATGACGCCGGGCATGACTCCGCTGACAGTCGATCAGTTCACAGCCGTCCGGGGCGGAATTTCCGTCAAGTGCCTGGGCAACGACCAGGGCACTCAATCCGCCTTGCGCTTGAATGGACTTGTGCCTTTTGGAGTCTATTCGCTGCAACTGATCCTGATTGGGCCAACGGGGCCGGTAGGCATGGGAGCGCTTTCTGACGATGTGAACGCCAGTATTTTTGTGGCCGACGAAACGGGCGAAGCGGATGTCTCTGTGATCCACAAAGCAGGTCCGCTTTCCGTAAACGGAGAAGTCTCCGGATGCTGGCTGGCTGGAGGAATGGATGTGATGCAGCAGCCCATGGTCCAGGTAGTAGGGAACTATCATTTTGGTGGCGATGGACAAGGGCCTCCGGGCACCTTCGTGCCGCAATTCTCATTCACGTTCGTGAGAATGATGCGTGTGCCTAACGAGATTCGTGACCGCGACGGCAACCAGATCAGCAGCTCCACCCCGCCCGACACGCCGATTTTTGAATTTCGTCAGGGGAACGCAATCTACGCGCCCGGATCAGGAAAAAACCGCCACCAGCTTACGCTGCGAGAATTCCTGCAGGCCTGCGGATCGATTTATGTGAAATGCACGATACAACAGGGCACGCGTACGGCGATGCACCTCAACGGGATGGTACCCGGAGGAACTTACACCGTGTGGCTGGCGAAACCTGATCCCAAAGACATAACCAAGACCTTGGGCGTAGGCGCGCTGGGAAAGATTGATGGTTCGGAGAACCACTTCACCGCCGACCAGAACGGGGAAGGGGACATCGTCGGCTTTACTCCGGGCGGAAATCTTTCAACCTTTGGCACCATTGCAGATTGCTGGCTGACGGACGAACCGATTGTGCAGGTTGCGGGTGTTTATCACATTGATGGAAAAACCCATGGCCCGGTCACCGGTCCGGATGGCACTTATGCGGCGCAGTTTGCGTTTGTGTTTGCGAAAATGCCTTGAACCACGAAGGACACGAAGGAGAGCTTAGGTCACAGGCCATAGGCCACAGGGAACAGTAAAGGCAAAACCAACAGCAATGCCTTGAACCACGAAGGACACGAAGGAGAGCTTAGGCCGCAGGCCACAGGCCATAGGCCACAGGTCACAGGGAACAGTAAAGGCAAAGGCAAAACCAACACCAACACCAACACCAACACCAACACCCACCACGGAGACACGGAGCCACGGAGACACGGAGAAAAACAAGATCGCGTATTAAAAAAACAAGCAACACCTTTCCACCGCTGAGGACGCAGAGAGCGCAGAAGGACGGCAAGACCCCTAGCTCCAACGTGTCTTTGCTTTTCCTGTTCCCTGTGGCCTGCTCCCTATGATTACCCGGGTCCCATCGCTCTTCCCTGTGGCCTGTGGCCTATGGCCTGTGACCTAACCACGAAAGTCCTTCGCAAAAAGCTGGTCTGGTTTTGTCTAAATCTACAAGGCTACCACCGGTGAGGACCCGATCTGGAACTGCTTTGAAGATGGTGGGGGAATAATTTAGGGAACCTGGGTAGTCTAACGCGCACGCGTTTTTCACAATCCATCCAATGATGAGACGACGAGACTTCGTCAAGTTAGGGTTGGCTGCGGGAGCAACCACTCTGTTGGGGCCGAGGTTGGAAGCCCAGCAGGATGATAGTCGTCTGCAGTTTCTGTGCCTTCCAGATGGGCTGCCGCCTGATCCGCCCAGTCCCAAATCGACACCATTTGTAGCCGAACTCTACATACCTCCGGTGAAACAGCCGGTATCGGGAAAGCTGGATCCTGCGCCAGATCCCAAGGCCCACCAGCGCTACAACGAATTCCTGCCGAAAAAGTTTTACGAGATCAAGGAACAGGAATTCAAGTGGCAGTACCATCCCGAGCCTCCTTATGACCAGGGAAGCTGGTCGTGGGGTTTTGATGGAGCGACGCCCGGCCCGACTTACCATGTCCGATACGGCGAGCCGATCCTGGTGCGCAGGGTCAACGCGCTGCCGCCGTTGGGCCAGGGCCATGTAACTTTCGGAATGCCCATGACAACTTCTCATCTGCACAATGGGCATACGGCTTCAGAAAGTGATGGCTATCCCATGGACCATATTGGTCCAGGTAAGTTCTGGGACCATCACTACTGCGCCTTTCCCCTGGGTTGCGATGAGCGCGAGAAGCTGACCACGCTGTGGTATCACGACCACATGATGGATTTCACCGCAGCCAATGTTTATGCGGGTCTGGCAGGCTTCTTCCTGTTTTTCGATGACCAGGATTCAGGCAACGAAAACGATCGCAATCCCAATGCGTTCCGCCTGCCCAGCGGCAAATACGATGTTCCCTTGATTCTGCACGACATCCGCTTTGACGAAAACGGGCAGGTGGTATTCAACCGGCTGAATACGGATGGATTGCTGGGCGACAAATACACGGTGAACCGGAAAATCCAGCCGCGTTTCACGGTGGAACGCCGGAAGTATCGCTTTCGCATATTGAATGGCGGCCCCTCGCGTTTCTACCAGGTATTTCTGGCGTCGGGCCAGGACAGAGAGAACCTGTGGCCGTTCACCATCCTTACCGGCGACGGCAACTTCATGGGCCGGCCGGTGATTGCCAACAGCCTTTATTTAAGCGTGGCGCAGCGGGTGGACGTGGTCATTGATTTTTCGCAGTTCAAAGCGGGTGACCGACTCTATCTGCAAAACCGGTTGGAACAGTTGAGCGGGCGAGGGCCTACAGGACGAATTCTGGTGGAGCCGGGCGATGACATGCTGCGCTTTGATGTGGTCGAAGCCAAGGGCCCGGACAACAGCCGCATACCCGCCAAGCTGCGGGAGATTCCCTCCGTGAATCCGGCAGAAGTGAAGCAGCGCCGGGTGTGGCAGTTCGATTACCGGGGCGGGCTTTGGACGGTGAATGGGAAACCGGCGACGGGCCTGACTACGCCCGATGCTGAAATCGAAGAGGGCAGCGCCGAAATCTGGACGATACGGAATGAAGGCAAGAACTGGTCGCATCCCATTCATTCCCATTTCACCGAATTCCTGCTGATGAAAGTGAACGGCAGGCCCTTCAAGGCCACAGAAATTCAAACCCGCAAGACGGAGGATGTTCTGCGAGGCTATGACTTTGTAGACGTTGTGAAAGAGCGCAAACCGCTTCCAGTATTTTTTGGAGGAGCGCGGCGCGACATCACCACTCTGCTTCCTAACGACGAAATTGAGATCTTCATGCGCTGGAAAGATTTTCATGGCAGGTACGTGATGCACTGCCACAACGTGGTCCATGAAGACCACTCCATGATGATCCGGTGGGACATTGTTCCACCGAAATCGGAACCGTTCGTCAGGTGCTCGCCGGCCAGCACCAAGAAACCGGCGCCGGCGAAGCCTAAACCATAGGGAAAGAGCTAGGCCACAGGCCATAGGCTACAGGCCATAGGTCATAGGCCACAGGCCACAGGCCACAGGAAGAGCAAAGGCAACGGCTAGGTTACAGGGGATAGGGAAGAGTAAAGGCAACTGCATAGGCAAAAAGAATTTGAGATTTAAGAAGAGAAAGAGGGGAACCGCGCGATGCTGCATCCGGGAAAGATGTTGATCAAGGCTCTGGCCAGAGCAGCCGCAAACTCGGCTGCCATGCCGCCTGCTTCCCGAGGCTGCGAGCCTCCTGTGCCCGGCCCGCATGCTGCCTACATTCCGAATGTGGTTGTGCACACGCACCGGGGACAGACGGCGCGATTTTATGACGACCTCATCCGACAGAGGATTGTATTGATCAACTGCATGTCCATTCGCGATGAGGCCAGTTGTTCCAACATGGAGACCGTGGCCCAGCTCCAGCCGCTGATTGGTGAGGATCTGGGGCGGAGCGTCTTCATTTATTCCCTGACGACGGATCCGGAACATGACACTGCAGCGGCGTTGCGGAGGTTTGCGGAAAAGTACAACGCCAGAGATGGATGGCTGTTCCTGACGGGCGACCCAGCGGAGCTGATGACGCTGCGCGCCAGGCTTTTTACTCACGATGGCGGCCAGGATTGTTCTATGCACCTGATTCGGTACGGCAACGAAGCTGTGGGCGTGTGGGGAGGAGTTTCAGTGATGATCGGAGCGAAATCGATTGCACAGCGGGTGCAATGGATCACGCCGCGTGAGGCACCGGCCGGATCACCTACACGGGGCGGCCCATCGCCACTGTCGGCAGAAGGATAAAGGGACAAGCGGAGCCGGAGAACAAGATTGATGGTGATCTACGGAAATACGATGAGACGGTTTACCTCTCTCACGACGTGGGCGGCAGCGGCGCTGCTTGCGGTTGGAGTGGGCGTCGCACAACAGCCGGCAGACCCACTTTGTCCATTTCTCCCTTCCACGCCTCAGACTCCGGGTCATCCTCATCCTCAACCTCGCCCTCAGCAATCAGAGGTGGTTGTGGAGCAGGAACATGGCATATCTGTGGCGCACATCAACACGGGCCACGGTTGCTTTGCTGAAGTGGATCCCTACCAGAATCCTCCGGGGACCAACTTTCTGCCGACCATCTGGACCAATGCGTTTGACGGCAACGGCCATGAGATGCCGAACACTCTGCCTTCGACGCCCACGGTGCCTTACAACCTGCACGAGGGTGATCCGGTGGTGAGCAAGATCAACCCGGCATCGCCCACCGATGATCTGCAGGAAATTTTCGATCACATTGAGTTCAGAACAAACAAAAAGACCCCACTCAATGATCTGGATCGGAAGGCAATCGCCAACAACCTCCAGCGCGGCGTGGACATTCTGGAGGGAAATCCGGTTCCGGACCGACTCTATAGCGGCCTGCCGCTGCTGCACTATAAAGGACCAGAGAAGGTGCGGCCGGTAACCCCTATTAAGGACGCAAGCGGCAACGTTATCGGCGGCAACGTTGACATCCATCAGGTATGGTATGACACCCATATTGAGTCGGATGTGGCGTTCCTTGATCCGATGCCGGTGGCAGAGGTTCCGTGGACCATCACTTATACGATTGACGTGCTCAGCCGCGGGAATGATGATTTTTCGCCATTTGTGATGTACTTTGACGATCCTGCGCTCACCAAACCCAAGCCGCCCATGCCGCATGTGGCCATGGACCAGACCTTCTACAACATGGAAGAGGGCACGCGCACGGTCTTCAAGATCAAGATGGCGCCGGGCAAATACTACAACCTTACGTACAACTGGGGATGGCGGGCGCATCCTCCGCGGGTGCAGGTAACGGAAAACGCAAACAAGAAAGCTCCGGTGGGCCCGAATGGCAAGACGCTGGTGGAGTGGGAGGTCTCAGTTTTCGGGACCAATCCGTCTTCCGACAAAGAGAATGCAATTGCGAAAATTGGCGATCTGGCGCCGGAGAAACGAATGCGGGCCGCTTTCCTGGCCGGCCAGGCGGCGCTGGCAAAGTCAGACTACAAGGGCGTGGCGGCGAGCATCAAGGATGCGAGAGACGCTTTTTACGACTGGCGAGACCGGACGAAGCTGCCAAGAGGCATCAAGGTTGATGCCAATGCAGATCTCACTTTGTTCTACGTGAATAACACCATTTATGGTGAATTCAAAGATGGAAGTCGGAGCGACTTCCCAAAATGGACGCTGCGCGGCACCAACCTGAAAGTCAGCCTGATCAACGGCGACTACTTTCCGCATGGCTACCAGAACGTGGATTTTGGCGGCGCGAGAGGTTGGGAGAACCAGTTCCAATCGTCGGTGGAATCAGGCGGGTCAGGCCCCTGGTTCACGTTTGGCCGTGTTCATTGGTGGATGAATATTCCCATGATGCTGCCGGATGGGTCTCCTTTTGGAATCGTTGTGCCCCCGGCCGCCCACGTGCCCAACGGGGACGATACGCTGGGAAGATACAAGGTTGATATCACTTATAACTATGAGCCCTCGCGGCGGTTGAGG
>DATDGH010000700.1:0-1849 GCA_036522215.1 Candidatus Angelobacter sp.
AGGTTCCGCCGGCTCGCTCCGCCACATCAATCAATTCAACTGTGGTTTTGCGCAAAGCTTCATTGTCTTTGTCATTGAACTTCACGTTGAAATAAAGCACAAAGGCAAACATATCCTGTTTCGCATAGGGCAGCGCCGTCACCTTGTCCTGATGCACCGTGCGGATGGTCACATTCAGCAGGTTGGCATGGTTTCTTTGCACCACTTCACGCAGCCCATCAACAAATTCCGGCATGCGGTCGTAGGCAACGAAGTACTCCTGAAGAATATCGGTATCGCGCAGCCGGTTCTTCAGGTAGGCCATATCGTCATACATCTCTTCATTACGCGAGACCAGGCACTGCTTCTCTTGATTCATCGCCTGGTTGCGCGTGACGCAGTCGTGCAGGTGCGGCTCAACATATTTTTCCAGCGTCCATCTCAGCCAGCGGCCGATTCCCCCTGTTTTGGAAAAATTGATGACAAACCTGGAAAGCGTCTCATGCTCCGGAATCTTCAATGGCGGCAGTGTCCCATGGAAATCTGTTCTGGTGTAGGTATGGACCGCCGTCTCCCTCAGATACCCTCCCGGAGAAATTGACAGGCGGCCAAAAGCCAGACCGATCTGATCGTTATTCTCTACATTGTCGCGGTAGAATTTTGGAAAATCTTTGTAGTCCATGTAGCGCGTGGTACGCGCATACATCTCGTTGTCTGCCAGTTGCAACTCGGCATCCAGTATCACTCCGAATAATCCATAACCACCAAGCACGTGACGGAATAGATCGGCATTTTCTGTTGGGCTGGCCTGCACAATGTCGCCATTACTCAGCATGACCCTGATAGACCGGACGGTCGGCGCCACCGGGCCCGGCATGGGGTCAATGCCATGCGCGTTTACGCTGAGTGTACCGCCGATGCTGAAAATATTGATGGACTGCATGGACTTTACCGACAGGCCCTCTGCGTCAACAAGTTTTTGCAGTTGCCACCATCGCGCTCCACTCTGGATGTTGACTGTCTTTTGTTCTTTGTCCAGCCGGATCCGGTTGAAATCTCTCAAATCCAGCACCAGGCCGCCGTGGCTGAAGCTCTGGCCGCCCATGCTGTGCTGCTGCCCGGCACACGTAATTTTAATGTTGTGCTCGCGCGCAAATTTGAGCGCGTTGCGGATGTCGTCTTCATTTGCCACTCTCACCACTCCGTAGATCGCAGTCCGATTAAGGTGGCTGGCATCGTTGGTGAAGCCTCCGCTCTGTGCAAACTGAATGGGGAGCGATTCTGGCTGGATCGTGATTGTGGTCGGTTTTTCCTGCTCCGGGTTCGACGGAAAAACGAAGTCGCTTTCTTTTTCTTTGTCCGGCGCCGCAGAATAATCAAAGATCTTCCAGGCTGTGAAGGCCAGGAACAAAACCAGGACCAGCAGAAACGACCGCAGGATCGGCCGCTTGCGGCGCTTCTTTGGAACTGGGACGTGAGATTGCTGCGGTTTCTGCAACGTGAGAATTTCCCGATGATGCCTAACGACGATCGAGCAGGCTGTCTCCCGAGGCTCTTGCCGATGACCCGATTCCAGCCCGCCGTTGATATCCCGTTTCACACCGAGAGATTTTGGTTTTGATTCCTTACCGAATTCTTTTGTTCCTTCCCCTGACCTGCTCGCGTCCGGTTTGCGCATCGCAGGGAACCAGGAAGCGTTCACAACATCGAAGCATTCGGGGCTGTTTCTTCCGATGACCCGATGACCCGACGACCCGATGACCCGATTCCTCCCCCGTGCCATTCTTGGATCGACCTTACGTTCACCTCATTGCGCTGCAAGGCGGAGATGCCATCGGCAGCGGCCCAGGCGGCCGCAATGGTTGTAATC
>DATDGH010000701.1:0-2385 GCA_036522215.1 Candidatus Angelobacter sp.
AGTCCTGGCCATGCTCGTGGGATTCGGCGGACTGCTCGCTCTTCTCTATACAGACGTACAATTCGGCAGTCGAGCATTTTGGGGCGGTATCGCCGTGCTGGCCTCTATGCTATCCAGTGCATGGTCGGCTGTGTATGCCAAGCAAAGATTGCAGGGAGTAGATCCTATTATCGCCACTGCCATGCAGTTGTTGGTGGGCGCTGTGGGTCTTTTGTGGGCAGCGTGGGCGCTGGAACCGCATCGGCACGCAGCGTGGACCAGGTCAGCCATCCTGGCCTTGCTGTTTTTATCCGCATTCGGGTCAGCCACTGCTTTTGCCATCTACTATTGGCTCCTTCAACACCTTCAGCCTTACCAGGTTTCCACCATTAATATGGTGATCCCGGTAGTAGCAGTGATCGAAGGCGCGCTGGTTTTCCGTGAGCCGGTCTCTCTGATGATGATTGTAGCCATGGTCTTAGTGTTGGCATCCGTTGGCGTGGTATTGCGCGCGGAAGCCGAAACCACGCCGATTGAACTGGTGCCGACGACGGTTCACGCAAAAACGCCAGCCACCACAAGCTCCGGCGAATGAGGTCCTGATTCGCTAAGTTAATCAAGGAAGTCTGCCCTTGACATGCCAGTTTTGTCGGAAACCGGCTGTTGGGTTTAGATTTTGATTTTCAACTACCCAATTACCAAGTTACCCACTTACTAAATTTTTCTGCCTGTTCTACGCTTCAAAACGTCTTTATTTCTTGAATTGCCTTCGCGTCCTTTGTGGTTGATTCTTAATCAATGGGCAATCGGTTGAATCATTGTCATCCGTGGTAAAGGTTTTTGCCGTGTGCCAGTTGTCACCACATCTGGATTGAGAATACGATAGCGTCTTTCCGCAGAGTGCCTTGGGAGCCGTGCATGAGACGATTTTTCTTCTTGTTGTGGTTCGCGTTCAGCTCAATCCTAGCCGTAGCGCAAACCCTGCCGCCCGTTGCTACCTTCTCCATCGTCGCTATTGATCCGCAAAACGGCGATCTAGGCGTTGCCGTGGCTTCGCGCTATTTTTCCGTTGGCTCGGTGGTTCCCTGGGCCATGGCGGGAGTGGGCGCCGTGGCCACACAAGCCAATGTGAATGTGGGATACGGCCAGCAGGCAATTGATCTTCTGCGGCAGGGAATGACAGCGCAGGAAGTTCTAAAGAAACTGCTGGAAGACGATAAATTTGAGGGCAAAGATGGACGCCAGGTAGCGATTGTGGATGCCAAGGGGAATATTGCAACCTACACCGGGCCACATGCCCCCAATTGGGCGGGGGATCGCCAGGGTAAAACCTGGTCGGCCCAGGGCAATATTCTGGTTGGGCCACAGGTTCCAGAAGCCATGGGCAAAGCCTATGACGAAACTTCTGGAGAGCTGGCTGAGAAACTTTTTGCCGCCTTAAAAGCCGGTGATGCCACCGGTGGAGATTCTCGCGGACGGCAATCCGCCTCCATGCTGGTGGTGCGCAAAGGTGGAGGGCGCAATATTAACAACGACCGCTACATCTATATCAATGTGGATGACAATCCCGACCCATTCAAGGAGCTACGGCGACTGCTGGACTTGAATTTGACCTACAATTATGGCGATCAGATGTACAAAGCGCTCGATGCCAAAGATTTTGCCGGCGCGCGGGCGGCAGCGCAGAAAGCAAATTCATATTCGCCCAACAGCGCTAATAACCACATGCAATTGGGGTTTTTGAACTACATCTTGGGCGACAAAGCCGTGTCTCTGGATGAATTCTCCAGGGCGCGAACGTTGCGACCGGAGGACTTTGGAAAGCGCTGGCAGGATGAGGTTAATTCACCGCCATTCAAGTCCATGCGAGACGATAAGGATTTCATGAAAAAACTGTTTCCTCCGGATGGGCAGCCGCCGGCTCCGGCGCAGAAAGGAAACGGCTCTGCCCAATAAACGCCCCAGCCTGCGCGGAAGGCTCGCCACTATGCTGGTGCGCGCCGTTGTGAAACATTGGCCTAAGAATGACGATGCGGCATTCGTCAAGCGGGCCCGCAAGGTTTTTGGGGAGCCAAAACTCATTCGCTATCATCCGCCAAAAGAAATCCGCATTGAAGAAATCACGGACGGCGTTCGCGGAGAATGGCTGACTCCTTCACAGCTGTCTTTTCCCGATGCGGTCTTGCTCTATATTCATGGCGGCGGGTTTGTAAGCTGCTCACCGCCGACCCACCGTCCTGTAACTGCAACTCTGGCGCGGATGATCAGCTGCCGGGTGTTCTCTCTGGACTATAGGCTCGCACCGGAACAGCCTTTTCCAGCAGCCGTAGAGGATTCTGTCGCTGCCTTTCAGTGGCTCTTGCAAACCGGGGTGAGGCCGGAGAACATAGCCGTGGCAGGAGACTC
>DATDGH010000702.1:0-5107 GCA_036522215.1 Candidatus Angelobacter sp.
GTGCAGGACGAGAAGATGAAGGACGAGGTGAAGATCACCGTGATCGCCACTGGATTCAAGACTGACCAGCCACAAAGAAAGGACCGCGCAGTATCGGCGGCCCAGACAGCCATCTCCACCGCCCGAACGGTTTCGGCCTACCAGATGCAGCATTCGGCGCCGGTCGCTGCCCGCCCGGTAAGCAACGGTCACATGGCAGCGGCTCCGACGCGCATGGCCGTGGCTACTCCCACCCGGGAGAGGCCGAGCCTGGAATCGGTCAAGGAGGCCGTAAAAGGCACGATAGAACAGGATGACCTGGATGTTCCAGCGTTTATCCGGAAACGCAATTAATCCATTGTGCCGAGTTGAAAGGATTCGACTGAGTCTTAAGGGTTTGTGGGTGTTGCTTTTTGATTTAAGCCAAGGGCCAACCTGTCCCGGCAGGCCGTGGAAGGCCAATAGCCAATGGCCCTTTGTTCAACCAACTCCAAACCAGAGTAGCTGCATCTCCTTTAATGCAGGCAAAGGGCAGCCGTAGCCGGCAACCGGCCCGCTGCTTCACTATTTTGTTACCCGCGGAGGTACCTTCGGATTAAACGTTACTAATTTGGACTTGCATTGCATCCAGAGATTCTCTTAGTATCGCAGAACTGCTCTGGAATTTAAGGGTTTCTATTGCTGGCCGATTAGGCTGGAGTGGGAGCAAAGTTCAACAGGCCATTTCCCCCGCGACAAGGTTTTTGAGCATGTTTTTTCGCTTCAGGATATTCATTTCTCTTCTAATAGCCATCCTGTTGTCAACAGGATTGTTTGCGCGTACGTCCACCTCAGTCAGCAAGAGCGTCAAGCGGGATGGAAAGGTGGCCGAGAGTTCCGGCACGAAAAAACGCATGTCGCGGCTCCGTCATTCGCGCAAGTTGCGCAACGTCCGGCTGAGGCGACATCGCTATTATGAGCATTTCTACACCAGCTCTTATGCAACCGATATAACTGATGGCGACCTCGCGGCCGGTGAAGACCAGATTGTGCGTCAGGCAGCTATTGATGCCCTGGGGGACATGAATGGCACCATGGTGGCCGTTGACCCAACCAACGGGCGCATCCTGGCCATGGTGAACCAGAAGCTGGCGCTCTCGGAGGGCGCGCAGCCATGCTCCACTATCAAACTGTCGGTAGCACTGGCGGCGCTCAGCGAAAAAATCATCACCCGCGAGACTGAGATCACCCTGGGAAAGCGATTGGAGGTGAACCTGACTGAGGCGCTGGCCCACTCAAACAATGCCTATTTCGAGGCTCTGGGCCGCCGCCTGGGTTTTGAGCGGGTGAGCTACTACGCACATCAATTCGGGTTGGGTGAACTTGCCGGATTCGATATCGAGGGTGAACACCTGGGTGTATATCCCAGCCACGTCCTGGCTGCTGACCTTGGCGGAGTAGGCAAGATGTGCTCTTTCGGGGAAAGCATCTCCATGACACCCCTGCAACTGGGTGCGCTGGTTTCAGCCATTGCCAATGGCGGAACGCTCTATTACCTCCAGCATCCGAGCACGGCAGAAGAGGCGGTGGATTTTCAACCCAGAATCAAGCGGCAGCTGGATATTGCGCCCCTCATACCGGAAATGACTGATGGCATGACGGGAGCGGTTGAATACGGTACAGCCCGCAGCCTGCGTACAAACTTTATTGAGGAACCGATACTGGGCAAGACTGGCACCTGCTCTAAGGATGGCACCCGCTTCGGCTGGTTTGCTTCCTACGCCAATACCCAGTATGGCCGCATAGTAGCGGTAGTCTTTTTGCGGGGCGGACGGCCTACCTATGGACCGAAAGCGGCAGAAATCAGCGGCAGGTTCTATCGCAATCTCTACGACCACAATTTCTTCGTCCAACCCGCTACGGCAGCCAGCCACAACACGGAAAAACCGGCTGTTGGGACACCGCAATAAGAACCAATTTGGCAATAACAAAGGCGCCTTGATCGGCGCCTTCTGTGCTTTTGGGATTTGCCTAATTGCCGAAAGACCAATGACTTACTTGCTTTTTCTTTCATCGCTGGCGATCAGTCCGTCTTTGATGTGGATTACGCGGTGACGTTGCTGGCAGCCATGTTCCGCAGTAAGTTGCTCAGGTGAGAATGGCAGAGGCCCACCGAACAACGAAGCCTGGCAAAATCTAATCCTGAACGAGGTTCAAATCGGAACGTCAAACAAATTTACAATGGCATCACGACTTTTACTAAAGTTTTAATTTCGAGAACGTATTTTCCCGCGAGATTTCAGCAGCAACTTCCACCAACAGATTCGTGTTGACTTTGGACGCATGAGTTCTTAATCTCAAACCACACAGCATTATCGAGCTATTTAGTTTTGCGCGCCACCCCTACAGTACCCCCATTGGTTGAGTTTGTGTTCATTTCGGGAAGGATCGAACTGTGACAAATACCAATCTCAAGCGTGGCGTCGCATGGTCCGTTCCATCTATTGCATTGCTTTTAGGAGTTACTCTTCTATATAGGTCAATTGGCAATCCTGTAGCAGGCCCCAGCATCTACGGTTTCGCATGGTACAAGGTCCTTGATGTGGGTCAACGGTTCCCCGATGTCACTGTGGACCGCGATGGGACCCTCACCAACTTGCGAGAGGTATTCACAGAACATTTAAACCTTGTACTTTGCACGCCGAATGCCACCGATCGAAGACTGACAGATTATGGCTCCGTGCTGCTCGATATGTACCGAGGAAAGGGCCTGCAGATCGTATACATCTTTCCCGGTCCGAATGCTGTGAGGGAAGCAGATCGAGCCATAGGAGAAAGATCGGCAGGGATGGTTTTTGTGTCGGATCGAAACGGCCAGCTAAAAAAGCACTTGGGCCTTCAGGATCCCTATACGTGGTTTTTCGTGGTTGATGCGGTGAACGTGACCCGATTTTCGATCCCTCAGCCGGTGCAGCCGGATACGTTGCGGCAATTGGCCGAAAGATTCGTCCTTCACAAAATCTCCTACTCTGAACCTGTTGCGCCGACAGGTTATTCCGTCCACGCGAAGCTCCCAGCTCTCACAATCGAAAATCTCAGCGGCTCACGACGCGTTAACCTTGGAGATTTGCAGACGCGAGGGAGCACAATCCTTTTCCTTCGAGCCGAGTGCACAAGCTGCAGTGTTCAAAATTTCATGCGGCAGCTTGGGGATCTGTGGAAGGCGGGTGTTGACTTCGAGAAGGAGCGTATTTACCCGATTTTCAGCCGGGCTTTTACTTCACTCGACCTCAAACAATCGCAGACCGGAACTCTTGTGGCCGACCATGTTTACATCGCGTCGTCCTATCTTCCCTCCTGGGAAAACCCATACCTTGTTGGATCGAGCAGTCATAACACTCCGATGGCGATTTCCGTCGGCGATGACGGAACGGTGAGCAGTGTGGTTGCTTACAGCGACTGGTATACGCGGCAGATGGCAAATGCCCATCCTTCGCCCTATTTATCTCATTCTGTGTTAGATCCCAATGCTGGCACGTGCCCAAAGTGTGCGGGAGCCGCGAGTCCAGACCCGCCTCTTCAATTGGCAACTGGTAGGGCCCCAGGAGCAGGAACATATCATGTTGTCCCGTTGATTCCAAGATCGCAGCCGGCAGAGGGCCCCGACCGGTTCCAATGGCTTTCTGGCATGCAACATTCTCCGTCAGGCGGGATTTACGCCTTGGACTCTCTAAATCACCGGATTGTGCTGCTGACAACCGAAGGAACTATCGTTCAGCAAATCGGGGAGATTGGGCAAGGCCCAGGAGAATTCTATGAGCCTTCGGCTTTGGCCGTGGGACCCGATAAGCGTCTATATGTGCTCGATTTAGGAAACAGTCGCGTACAAGTGCTCGAGCCAGATGGGCGTCATGTTTCTAGCTTTTGGATTGATACCACTTCAGATGCAATTGGCGTTAACTCCAAGGGAGAAATTCTGCTCAATACTCCAAGAAAGGGTCAGCTGATGACGGCCTACACATCGGAGGGTAGAGAGATACGGAGCTTTGGGAACTTAATAAATATCTCACATGGCTTCCCCAATCGATCCGATGTAGTTGGCTGGAGCATTCCTCTGGGGCGCGCAAATTTAATTGTAGATCCGAAAGATGATTCCATATATGTCGTTTTTCAATTTATGCCGCTGGTACAGAAATATTCGTGGTCCGGCCAACTCCTGTGGGAGCTTCGCCTCAAAGGGAAATCGGTCGATGATCTAGCGGCCGCGTTTTGGAAGGATCCGGGTGCATTGCAAGCTCCCGCTGTAAAGAGTATGGACGGCGTCCAGTTCGTGAGTATCTCAACTGCCGCGTGCTTGACGGATCGGCACAATCTGGTAGTTGTTCTTGCTGACCGGACGCTCTACATCGTAACTCCGGACGGCGCGGCGATCGCGGAGCTGCACTCGGACTCACTGAAAGGTGGATCGTTTCAGGGCGTAACAGCGCTCGACAATTTGCTGTTCGCCAGTTCAGTGCGAGCTTTCTTTCGCGCCGCCAAGAACTTTGAGTTTTGATGCGGTGGGCTAACGTTGGACATCTACGCCCATGCTCGAGCGAGGATAAAAAGTTCTTTTGAGAAAAAAATCACTGAAGGGAGTAAGAATATGCTACGTCAAACTAATCGGTGGATCTACACCACAGTGTGCTTTGCCGTCCTGGTCTTGGGCACAGCAATGAGTGCAAGAGCACAGCATCAAAAATGCTGCATAAGCTGCGGCACCGGGCAGTGTTGCCATCAGTGCAGCGTGAATGGTTGCCACGGAATCTGTAATGGCAGAGGGTGCGCTGTCATCTGTGACTGAGAGCCACATCGGTCTGGCGACGCTTTGGTCACGATCCCGAACCATGCCTTGGGCTCAATGTGCCAAAAAAACAAGGATTCGTGTTTTCAGTTCCGGTGCAGACCTCGATGCGGGAACGTTGTAGTCTCACTGATTATCGGCTCTTGAAATGACAACAAACCGAGCGGCGGCCATGATTGCGACGCTAGTGATTCTTGCCGTGGGCTTTGTCGCGTGGGGAATCCATAGGGCGGCGCCGCATATCAGGATCATTGATCCCGTGTACGACTTCGGATCCATCCGGGAGGGAACACTTCTCGAACATGA
>DATDGH010000703.1:0-3580 GCA_036522215.1 Candidatus Angelobacter sp.
TGGGGAGCCGTTTTCAATGCCAAAAAGGAAGGCCGTGTTTAAGTCAGAGAGTTCTCGGGGTCATAATCTGCGTTCGCTCCTCAGCATGTTTTCCAGCGATCTTGCCATTGACCTAGGCACGGCCAACACGCTGGTCTACGCCAAAGGGAAAGGCATTGTTGTGAACGAGCCGTCCATTGTGGCCCTCAACAAAAACACTGGAGAAGTTGAAGCGGTGGGCAAAGAAGCGAAAGAGATGCTGGGCCGAACGCCCGGACATATTGTGGCCATCAAGCCCATGAAAGATGGAGTAATCGCCGATTTCAAGGTCACAGAAAAAATGCTGAATTATTTCATTCAGAAGGCGCATAACCGCAAGATGCTGGTGCATCCGCGAATTGTGATTGGAGTGCCGTCTGAGATCACGCAGGTAGAAAAGCGCGCCGTCATGGACTCAGCGTATCGCGCCAAGGCCAGCGAGGTGCACTTGGTGGAGCAGGCCATGGTGGCAGCCATCGGCGCTGGACTGCCAATCACCGAACCCGGCGGTAACATGGTGGTGGACATTGGCGGGGGCACTGCGGACATCGCGGTGATTTCCCTGAGCGGCATCGTTTATTCCCGTTCGGTACGCATGGCCGGCAATCAGATGGACGAAGCCATCATGAATTATCTGAAGCGCAAATACAATCTGCTGATTGGGGAGCGCACGGCAGAACAGATCAAAATTGAAATTGGTTCTGCCTATCCGCTGGACAAGCCGCTGACTATGGAAATCAAGGGTCGCAACCTGATTGAGGGTATGCCCAAGACCATTACCATTGACGACAGCGAGATCCGGGAAGCGCTCAGCGAATGCATCAGCACCATCATGAACGCCATTCGCGTGGCGCTGGAACGTACGCCGCCAGAGTTGAGCGCCGATATCAGCGATCACGGAATCGTGCTGACCGGCGGAGGCGCGTTGCTGAAGAACCTGGACAAACGCATCCGCGAAGAGACCGGGTTGCCAGTCTCTATTGCCGATGATCCTCTGGCCAGCGTGGTGCTGGGCACGGGAAAACTGCTCAGCGACTTCAAACTTTTGCGGAAGATTTCAATCGAATAGAAATGCTAGCGAGATGGTGGATTTGCGGGTTATTGATTGCGTGCTAAAACACAGCCTCTCTGGATTCGTCTTGATAAACTTTATCTATCCTCCCCGTCAAGTCCAAGGTGACTTCCACCGGCCCCGCCGATGGCGATAGCCGCAGTGAAATCGATCACTCGCGAGTGCTAACCCAATCCTGCGGGGACGGTGTCCAATCAGGCCGTCCGCCGCAGCTTGAGAGGAACCAGAAAGCAAACCGCTTACGCTTGGATTTCTTCGAAAACAAGAACAAGGGCTGGACTGCATGTTTATGAATCAAAACGAGGAAGCCTCTGGCGGGGAGGGAGGGATTCTACCCACCCCATTTTCGCAAGTCACTGATTTCAAGCTAGATAATCAGTAAATTCAAGCAAAACAAGCATTTGCTTTCTTTTGCGCCCCCCGCGCTGTCCGCGTCATCCGCGCCTGATAGAACAAATTTCTGCGTTTTTATGGACAGGATGGACAGGAACTCCAGAAACCATTGGAGGCAGATGCAACTCGAAATACAACCGAAGGACTTCTAGAGCATTTACAGTATTGCTGTAGCCCGCCCTTTTAAAGCGCTCCGCTCCAAAACCGGGAGCTGCGCGCTGGCCTTCGGCAGAGAGGAAGTTGTTCCTTTCTAATCGTATATGCCCCGACTAAAGTCGGGGCCGGCACGACTGAAAGTCGGTGCCCTGATACAAATCCCGTGCCGTGATGGTCTACAGCATCTCTGAAAATGCTTTAGCGGCTTACGCATGGACACTCGTTTTCTGGGCACCTCCACCTCCTTGTGGGGAGGTTCAAGGTAAAACCCTGGTTTGGTGTCCACCGTCGCCGCGCGGTTTTCCACAGCTTATTCCCGTGCCATCCCGATCACCGTTCCAGCGCTGCCCGATTTAGTGATCGGCTTCACGCAGGAATAGTGAGGAACACTGAGCGGAATCAAACCGGAATCGTGATCGGAATCACCCAGGAATGGTGATCGCTTCGACCGGAATCCGCAGCTTGACAGCAGGGCTGCATTTCTTTGGGGCCCCCAATACCGTTCACTTAATGATCTTGTTGAACCATGTTGATCAACAAAACCATGCGTGGAGCGCCAGCTTCCTCCGTGCCGCCCGCTACGGGGCTCACTCACATCTTCGCTTTCTCCCAGCGCTTACGCGCAGGGCTCAGTAGATTCCGCCCCAGCCGGGGCTTGATTTTCCAAGCTACTTGCAGGCTCGAATTCCTTAACGGTATTGCGGGGACCTCAGTGATCGCCGTGATCTGAAAACCGTGTGACTCTACATTATTCGTTTGGCGCCTAGCTGATTCTAATGACTTAATGTAGAGTCACAGGACAGGTTATAGGGAACAGGGCACCGCCTCATGTTGGAGATACAAAGCTCTGCTTTCTTGATTCCACGATCTAGCTTGCCAGGAATTGGCGGGAGGGAACGGGATGATTTGCGGTGTTGCATTCAGGCAGACAGCTTGTGTATGATCTGGATGCCCGTTTCAGACCGCAAAATCGAATTCGCGAAAAGGCCCGACTGCAATCGGGCTTTTTCATGTCTGCTAGAAAAGAGACGCCAGCAGATCGTCTAAACCGTGACTCAACAAGTGCTGTGCAAATGTCTTGCACCCTCGATTGCACTTGGGGTCATGTAGCAATAGGGCTGCTACGCCAATAACGGCTAAGCCACCCAAGACTGCTCCGGTAACATCTTGCTTTCTTGCCATACCCGTCCAGTATACGTGAGTAGAAGCTGGATTTCAGCACGCGCCCAAGTTTCAAGGCCCTGGAGCACTCGTTTGTTTTGCTTTATGGCCGTTTTTCATTCGCTGACTCTACGCCATAACAAAATTCTGCAACAAAGCACCACAAAAACGAGTCTAAAGTAGAAACAGGAAGTTTGCTGTTATGACTTACGAACGCTACTTTTTTTATCGCGATTGGCCGGAATCGGTAACCCCTTACCAGACGCTGAGCCCGCAAAACACAACGCCTCTCCAAACCCGCTCAGAACCATTGCCAGCAGCAGTAGTTTACATACAGGCAAATCCGCCGTTCTTCTCGACGCCCGGACGCCTTCCGGCTGGCGTGGAGTTTTTGCAGTCTATGAAAGAACGCATCTCGAAGAAAGATCAAAGAGAAGCAGTTACTTGGACACAACTCATATTGTTGGGTGTTGGCTGGCTCGGTGGCGCACCGGACGTACTAGACGCCGCTTTTAAAATGGTTCCCAGCTTGCCGGAACCGCATCCATTGCCGAAACCTTCTCGCCGACGCTATCGCCACTCGCAACGCGCAACGGTACGGAAACTAGCTTAAAACCCGCTGCTTCCCGTCTTATCCCGCCACCGCCAAAACCTGCTCAGGTTGCGTAAAGTACATACTACCGAAATCAAAAGCCAGATCTACGGGGTCGCGAAACTCAAGGTCTCTCCGGGTGTGCCCGCAAGAGCGGGCACACCCCTCGAGGTGACGGTTGGTTGAGG
>DATDGH010000704.1:0-2390 GCA_036522215.1 Candidatus Angelobacter sp.
GACGTGCACGTTCAATAAAGCGAACGAACTTGCACTCCAGGTGGCCGCAGATCTAAGTCGCACAATCCAGAACCTCCAGCCTCCACCCGAACAAGAACAGACGAGTGGTTCGTATCTATCCTCCGTTGCCAGCGTTGGAAATTTTCGTCAAGCAATAGCCGATTTAGAGCGCTCTTACGACATTACTCTAGAGGCGTTGGGAGACGCATTGGATCTAAAGGATGCGGAAACAGAAGGACACTCCAAGCGGGTAACTGCTTTCACCATCGCTATTGCTCGAGCAATGGGAGTGTCCGCAGGAGACATTCGCGTGATCGCGCGGGGCGCATTCCTTCATGACATCGGCAAAATGGCCATTCCTGACGCCATTTTGCGCAAGCCTGGTTCTCTGACGCCGGAAGAAACTGCAATCTTGCGGGAACACTGTTTTCGTGGCTATCAAATGATAAGAAAGATTCCCTTTTTGAAAGAGGCAGCAGAGATCGTCTACGCCCATGAGGAACGCTTTGATGGTACTGGCTATCCGCGCGGCCTGCGTGGCGAGGAGATTCCGTTAGGTGCCAGAATATTTTCAGTGGCTGATACGTTGGATGCCATGACCTCCGACCGCCCCTATCATGCGGCACAACCGATCAGCATCGCCTGCCATGAAATAGCAAGATTTTCTGAAAAGCAATTTGATCCGACAGTTGTAAACACTTTTCTGCAGATGCCAGAAGCCCTCTGGCAAGACCTGCGCCAAGAAATCAATTCTCAGAGCTACCGTTTTACTTATCCCCTCAAAGCTCTCCCTAGCGAGCCTTTGCGAAATACGCCACCCCAAATTCTCGCTGAGCTTGAGGCTCAGCGCGACCTCATTAACTTGGAGATCAAAAAGATCAAGGATCAAATTCGAAGAAAATCTGGAGCTGATTGACTGGGTTGGCTATCCTGTTCATGCGGCTACTCGGGCGATGCTGATTTCAAATCCGCCGCGTCACCGATTGAATGTTCTTTCTCAAACTTCGAGGCTGTAGATGATTTTGTAGCTGCCCATGCCCCAAAGGGCCAAGAAATTAAATAAAGCTCAACAGGTTCCAACATAAGCCATTTATTTTTCAGCAGCCTAAAAATCAATGATTTACGGCAATTGTCCACGATGCCTTGGGCGCAGGGGGTCGGAGGTTCAAATCCTCTCGCCCCGACCATTCTCTCTTTTGTCCGTTCCGGAGACATAGGTAACAGAACGTTCCGGAGACATAGGTTACACTTTTGGCCGAAGGGATTTTCGAGGGTCTGCAGAGTTTTCCCCTCCAAGTCTATAACCGAGATCGTAATCCATAAAACTGACCAACCAGATGCCGTCGTCGACTTCTTTGACGCCGACCGCCTGGCCAGCTAGGGGGCGAAATCCCGCCCACCGGGATACCAATCGAAATCCAGCAAAAAACCATAAGCGAATATAATCAGAATTTTGCCGCCGACCTCAGAGCGGCCTGGATAGTTGCGAGCGGCAGCAACAGGCTGAGGGGAGCATCCACCAGAGGCATAGCTCCGTAACTCAATCAAGAGGACGCCACCCCAACTGGCTGATCTGAATTTTTCAAATTACCCGATTACCCGATTCGTCATTTCTTAGTCAGTTGAGGACAATCTGGACAAGGCTGCGCCAGGATTTTTTCCAGGTCTTCCAGCGTCAGCACCTGCCAGATTCGAGCCGTCCCGTCCCAACTTGCGGTAACAATCCGGTGCCCATCCGGAGAGAACCGTGCTGTAAAAACCGAACCGGAATGTCCCTGGAGAATGGCCAGAAGGCGGCCATCAGCCGCATTCCACACCCGTGCCGTACGGTCCCAGCTGGCGGTAACAATACGTTGGCCGTCGGGAGAAAAACGCTGGCCCGTAAACTGCGTCGGTGTGCCCCTTGAATACGTTTTCTTCTATGGCGAGCGTGTGGCCCGCAAAGATTTCCCCGGCAACTCCGTTTTCTACTACTTCACCGATCATCTAAAAACCGCTTCTGTGATCACCGATTCAGCCGGAACGATCAAGGAAGACGAAGATTACTACCCCTGGCGGCGAACTTCAGTTCGTCAACAACGACTCCAATCACTACAAGTTCACCGGCAAGGAACGGGATTCAGAGACCGGGTTGGATTACTTCGGGGCGCGTTATTACGGAAACTCGCTGGGTCGGTTTGCGACACCTGATCTATTGGGCGGACATCAGACTGATCCACAGAGCTTAAACAAATATAGCTATGTTCGAAATCTGCCCACAAGCCGGTAATGTCCTAACTCTTAGGACACTACCCACAAGCGTGACCGACCCCACCGGCCTCGATTTCGCATTAAAATGCGAAGGCGAGAGCACTACCTGTCACGATGGACAGGTTGGAAAAACTGTGGGG
>DATDGH010000705.1:0-3816 GCA_036522215.1 Candidatus Angelobacter sp.
GTTCGCATCGCGTCGATAGCCTGGCGAATTCCTTCCGGTGAAGGAGTCTTGTGTAGATTTGGCAGCGGTTGGCGCAATCGCGTGTCGTCGAGTTTCACCGGGGTGGACCACAAGTAATGCATCTCGACGAGTTCGCGGAGAACCGGATTAAACAATCCTGCAACTCGCAACATGAACTTGCCTGCGACACGCAGACGTGGCTTCTGATGAACCGCGCCGAAAACCAAATCGGCAAATTGCCGTGTGCTGATCAGTCCGGGACCGGCGACATTCCACGTATTGCCATAGGCTTCATCCTTTGCCGAAAGTGCGATTAAGGTTTCGGCCAGGTCGGGGATGAAGATGAATTCGTGAGGTGTGTCAATGGGGCCGATAACATTCGCGGTCCCGCCCTTCAATGCTGCGTCGAAGATCGCGCGAACGTAACTCAATTCCGAGTCCGGGCCGTAGAAATCCGGTGGGCGCAAGATGGTCGCTCGCATCCCTTTGGGGTTATCTGCCGCCATAACGAGATCTTCCTGTCCTTGCGCATACGTCCTTTGAAGGCAGTTGGATTACGCGGATGAGATTCGCTGACGAACTCCTGTTGAGGCACCCCATACGGATAAACCGTGCTCACATGGACGTAGCGTCGCACACCCGAGGAGCGCCGAGAGCGGGCAGAGGGGCTGGAGTACATGCACCCCAAGCCGAGTTCACATTCCGGACGTATTGTCGCAAAGCGGAAGTTGTCCAGAAAACGCGCTTCTGAGAAGTTGTGGGTGTGTGGTCGGCTACACGAAAGTTGTCAATGTTGGGGAATATCGAACTTGCGAATCCTTTTGGGAGATCGACTGGTCTCAGTGACCGGCGTCCCTTATCATCCATTATTTCTGAACTGCCGATGTCAGCGTTCGCCATCAAAGGGAAAAGATTGTGGCATCTGTCGGTAAGGAGCAGCCGGCTCCGCTAATTCATTTCAAATCTGATGGCCAGGGACGGAATCACCGCCGATGCCCAGCATTTTTCGACTACTTCCTTCGCCAGTTCCCGGAAGGCAACCAAGGAGTGGACGTCAGAACCGCAATTGTTCATTCAGGACCTCCAGATGTGTCCAGTCGATTTCGATCCATACCGGTGACCTCCGGAAACCACGCTCGCGTCACGCTGGCAGTGAGTTGGTCCTGCCGCGCCTTGACCCAGGGCAGATAATGCTTCTCCGTCATTTTGATGCTGCGATGCCCCAACAGCATTGACACTTGATCAATGGGCACCCCGGCCAGAAGCAGTTCCACAGCGAAAGTGTCGCGAAACATGTGAGCGTGACAACGCTTCGGTGTGCCATCGGGATTTTTGAGATTTGCGCTGCGAAAGAGCTTGCGAAAGCTGCGTTCATACCCTTGCACCGCGCTTCGTGGGCTGCCATTCCCGCTCCAAAAGAAATACCTAGGATTTGACGAGGGTAAGGCCCACAGAAGAGATGCGACTACTGGCGGCAGCGGAACAAACACCGGCACACCGGTTTTCGCGCGCCGCAAGAACAGTCGACCGTCGACGTCGAGGGCTTTCCGTTCGAGTGTCACAGCGTCCTTGATGGCGAGGCCACCCCAGCGCATGAGAAGGACCAGAACGTGCATGCGCTGAGCACGATGACTGCAGTCATGCCCGCCTCCGTAGCGATAACACTTTGCAGCCTCCAGAATGGCGTTAATCTCCTCCCGTTCGAAATAATCCGTTGGGCACGGACGGCGGAAACGGGGCTTCCGCATGCCATCAAGCGGATTGGCCGCCAGCCAGCGATTGCTGATGCAAAAAATAAAGAAGGCCCGCAGCCGCTCGTACCAGCGCAGAGCGGTTGTCGCTTTGCTCCAGGTGCAGCAGAACTCTCGCATCTGCCAGGCATGCAGTTCGCACAATCGGCGCAGCCCACGGTTGCTGCACCAGCGCAGAAACCGTCGTTCCAGAAAGGACCGGCTCTGTTGCAGGGACAGCCGAGAAACCTCGCGCGCCTGCTGTTCATCAAGATAGCCGCGAACGGCCTTGGCGATGGCAAAGTGACGCTCCATGTAGGCACGATGAGACTGCCGTTCCATCGTCCTGGCTTTTTCTTTCGCTTCAGCCCAGCTGCGGGTGCGGGCGCTCATTCGTACCCGGCCCTGATCCGGCAGGACTCCGCGAATCCACTTAGGGCAGTGGCAGCGCCAGCTCACGGAGTCGGATTGCTGGCATGGGCGGTAGTGGCGAGTGTAAACAGAGAGCATCTTCTTGGGATCCTGTTAAAGACAGGGGTTCGGTTCATCTTTGATCCCAGATGCGAGCCATGGATGGATTCGAGGTACGGTAGGGGTACGCCGGAAAATCGCTGGAATAACTGACGTATTTTCAGTAGTTTAGAGTGGTGGAGCTAGTCGGGATCGAACCGACGACCTCATCGTTGCGAACGATGCGCTCTCCCAGCTGAGCTATAGCCCCACACTTGCAGGAAGGAACGGCTGATTTCGATTTTACCAGCGCGCCGGAATCCGGCAAATGAAAAGCTTTTCCTCCATCAGGCCCAGAAGTCATCGCTTGCAAAGCACATCTATTTGCGAACCAGATCTCGTGCGATCACCGGATCACGGGCGATCACCCGATGCCTTGGCGATCATTCTGGAAAACACACGCGGAAAAAATCTTTTCAGATAGACGACATACTTGTCTTTGTTGCCCACATAGATTTCTTCTTTGCCCTGGGCCAGGCCCTTCAGGATTTGGCTGGCACATTTTTCCACCGGCATGCCGCGTGCCTGCCCCGAGTCCATCTTCGCATGCAGACCACCATCGCCCTGCAGTGCGTGTAAGCTGATATCGGTGCGGATGTATCCCGGACAAACCAACATGACTTTGATTCCATAACGGCTGACCTCAGCTCGCAGAGAATCGAAAAAACCATGCAAGGCATGTTTGGCGGCGGCATAGCCCGAGCGCAACGGCGTGCCGAACTTTCCTACCAGGCTGGAGATCACTATGATGTCACCGCGCCTGGCTTCCATCATCGCCGGCAGCACCGCCTTGGTCAGAGCGATCGCGCCAAAAAAGTTCACCTCCATCAGCTTGCGGTAGACATCCAGCTCGGTATCTTTCACCAGAGACCGCTGCGTCACACCGGCATTGTTGACCAGGACGTCTATCCCGCCAAACATTTCCAAAGCTGCACGCGCCTTGTCTGGCAATTCCGCAGATTGGGTGACGTCCAAGGGCAAGATCCGTGTAGTTGCCTCGCCACCACAGCGACCCTGCACCCGGCTCAACTCCTCCGCTCGTCGCGCCGAGAGAATCAACTTTGCTCCAGCCTGATGAAAAGCGTACGCCAGCGCCTCGCCAATGCCGGAGGAGGCGCCGGTGACCCAGACGCGTTGTCGATCAGCAGTAGACATTCAGGCGCTTTGGAGTGCTATGTGTGAAACTATTTTCTTTCTGCGAGCATTTCATCTGTTTGTGTTAGCGTTTCGTTTTTCTATTGCCTCTGTGTCCTCACTTACCTCTGTAGTACTAACCGCTGATTTTCTCCCTTTTTTACGCAAATTTTTGTCGCTTTTCCTTTGCCTTCTCATTTCCTTTAAATTCGCGTTCATTCGCGGCTAGAAAGGGCTTTGATCTGCGTGGCGGGTGCCTCCGTGGTGATCTTTTGATTCTGTAGTCTTGATAACCCGTTATCTAGTGTACTGTAACATATAATACTTTACAATTAGAGGGGAAGGGCTTACACTGGGGCATGTTCGCCCCGGCAGCCGCCTTGGAGATCAGTCTTAGCCAGAAGGCCGAGATTGAAGCACTGATACGCAATGGCAATACGCC
>DATDGH010000706.1:0-5457 GCA_036522215.1 Candidatus Angelobacter sp.
GGCCGGACATTGATCTGGACCTTCCCAGCGGCCACCAGCGCGAGCAGGTCATCCAGCATGTTTACCAGCTCTACGGCCAGCGCGGCGCGGCCATGACTGCCAACGTATGCACTTATCGCAGTCGTTCTGCCGCGCGGGAAATGGGCAAGATTCTGGGCTTTGATGAAGAGTCGCTCGCGCGATTATCGAAGATCGTTGGCTCGTGGGAGTGGCGCGATCCCACAGACACGCTGGAAAAACAATTTACCAGGTCCGGACTCGACCTCCGCAATTCCCGGATTGCCGTTTACCTGGATCTCTGCCAGCGAGTGCGCGATCTGCCTCGGCACCTGAGCCAGCATTCCGGAGGCATGGTGATCTGCCAGGGGCAACTCGATTCTGTAGTGCCGTTGGAACCGGCCACCATGCCGGGAAGAGTTGTGGTGCAGTGGGACAAAGATGATTGTGCCGCTCTCGGTCTGATCAAAGTGGACCTGCTGGGCCTGGGCATGATGGCCGTGATCAAAGAATCCATTGAACTGATTGAACAGCATTATGGCGAAAAAGTGGATCTGGCTCATCTGCCCCAGGATGATGACGCCCAGGATGTCTACGCAACCATTCAGAAAGCGGACACCATTGGCATGTTCCAGATTGAAAGCCGGGCGCAGATGGCGTCGCTGCCGCGCAACAATCCCCAGCGTTTTTACGATCTGGTCACCCAGGTTGCTCTGATCCGTCCCGGCCCCATCGTCGGACAGATGACCAGTCCTTACCTCAAGCGGCGACAGGGAAAGGAAGAAGTTACTTATCCTCATCCTTCTTTGAGGCCGGTGCTGGAGCGCACGCTGGGAGTGCCTCTGTTTCAGGAACAACTTTTACGCATGGCCATGCTGTGTTCCAATTTTAGCGGGGGCGAAGCAGAAGAGTTGCGCCGCGCCTTGGGCAGCCGTCGCTCGCAGCAACGCATGCAGCAGATTGAGGCCAAACTGCGCGATGGCATGGCCCGTAACGGCTACACTCCCAGGGCCCAGGATGAAATTGTGAAGTTCATTACCTCATTTGCGTTGTATGGTTTCCCCGAATCGCATGCAGCCAGCTTCGCCCTGCTTGCTTATGCCAGCGCATGCTTGAAAGTCCGTTATCTTGCCGCATTTACCGCCGCCCTGCTCAATAACTGGCCGATGGGATTTTATTCTCCCGCAACCCTGGTGAAAGACGCACAACGGCACGGCCTGCGCGTAAAGCCTGTGGATGTAACCTGCTCAGACTGGAAATGCACCCTCGAGCATGATCAGGAAAAACTTTCACTGCGCCTGGGACTGCGTTATGTAAGAGGGCTGCAACAGGCAGCAGGAGAAGCGCTGGTCCAGGCGCGCCGGGAATATCCGTTCAACTCCATTGCTGATCTGGCATTGCGGGTGCCACAGCTTTCCAAAGCTGATTTTCAGGTGCTCTCCCGTATTGGCGCTCTGAACAAAATAGGCCTGGAGCTTCACCGCCGGGATGCACTGTGGCAATCACAAAAAGTTGCCCAGCCGGTTGGCCCGCTGCTGGCCGGGATCAGCCAATTGGATTCACCTTCGCCGCTGCTGCGCATGACCACAGATGAGCGGCTGATCGCCGATTACAGCGGGACCGGATTGAGCATTGATCATCACCCCATGTTTTATCGCCGCCAGGAATTGCGCGCCAGAGGTGCGCGAGCTGCATCCGAACTTGCCGGCTTGCACGATGGAGAAAATGTTCTGGTGGGTGGCCTGGTCATCACCCGGCAAAGGCCGGGAACAGCAAAAGGCTTCATCTTCCTCAGCCTGGAAGATGAAACCGGCATCACCAACGCCATCATCACCCCGGATTTTTATGCCAGGAATACCATGGCGGTACTGCATGAACGCTTTGTGCTGATCGAAGGCAAATTACAGAACAAGGAAAAAGTCGTTCACGTGAAGGCAGAAAAAATCATGCCGCTGGCGGCAGTCACCATTGAACCACTTGTGAGGAATTTTCATTAACGCAATGTTTTAGCACGACTTGCAGAAAAAATCTTTCCACTCCTTCCAATCCTGGTTATATCTTGCATAAACGCTGTCAGCAGCGCCGCCATCATGGGAAAACATGAATGCTCCCTGGAAGTAGGAAGCTGACTTATGATCTGTACCTCCCAGCGCGTTTCCCAGATACTCCCATGCGCCGAAAACACCGGGCACCCCGCTGGCAACGTTTTCGATGTTGGGATTATGGGCCTTGGTTTGTGTGTGAAACCCCGGAAGCCCTATCAGGACTTTCACTCCATTGCCAGGCTGAGGATGATCTTGATCAAAGCTCCAGGCGGAGCCTGAAACCGCCTTCAGTATGTGGACGGTCTGATCATAGATCCATCGCTCATAAGTCGGCTTCTCCAACCCGCTGTCGTAGGTCATGGCGATAATGTAGTTCACGTATCTCGCCATATAGTGATAGTCCGACGAGTTCCACCCCCAATTGGGCTTCGGCGTCTTCTCTGTATATTGAGGCGCGGCAATTCCAATTTTCTTGTTCTTGAGTCCCATGCCATCAAAGGAGCTGCGAATCTCAGCCATCAATGTCTTGAGCGGTGCGAAAAAAGCAGGGTCCCCTGCCGGTTCAATGTCTATGATGATGCCGTCAAACGCTCGCTCCGCTCCCTTGACGTAACTGCCGGCAACACTCGGTGATACATATCTTCCACATTCGGCAACGATGTTCGCTCTGACCCGGGGGTTACTCAGGTCCAGCCTCGTGTCAGGCGGCTGAACCGTGTTCTGAGGGCTGTAGCCATTCAAGTAGGGCATGATCGTGAAGGTCACACTGTGCCCCTTCTCATAGGCGGACACATGATCGAGGAACACCGTGACTGCGCCCGGAGCATGATCAAGGACTCCTGTTGCACCCAATAATCCGCCGTTCGGAAACCAGAAAGGCGTTCTGTACAACTTGTCCGACCGGGAAAGAAAGTCATCGGTCAGGGCAGCCGCATGAGCCGAATCCGTCAGGAACCTTCGACTGATAAAAGAAGCATTCTGCCTGGGTAGGCTTATGCGAGTGAAGACGAAAGCGGGGCTTAGGGCTGCGTTCTGCCCGTAAGGGCGTCGCTTTGCCGGCAGTTGGGATGGAGTGAGGCTCGTGAGCCCCATGAGCGCCAGGATCATGAGGCGGCCAAATCTGTATTCCATGAATTCCCTCATGCAGAGAATGATCTCACCCAAAGGGATCCGGCAACAGAGAAATTGGCGGTGATTAGCTCACCTTTGAGGGGCGATTTCGTCCTACAGTTGTAGTTTTCCTATTTGCATAGTAGGATAACATACGCTTGTAGTAGATAAACCATGCCCAACTCCAAACTCACCCGGCTCGAGCTGAAAATCATGGAGGCCCTGTGGACCCGCGACCAGGCTTCCATCCGCGAGATCCAGGAAGCCTTCCCGGAGAAAAACCGGCCCGCCTACACCACCATCCAGACAACCGTTTACCGCCTTGAAGGAAAGAAGGCGGTGCGTCGCGTCAGGAAGCTGGGCAATTTTCACATTTTCGAAGCCGTGATCTCCCGCAATGTCGCACAACGAAGGTTGATCGACGATCTGCTGGCACTATTCGGCGGGCGCACGCAGCCTGTTATGGCGCACCTGATTGAATCCGGCAAGCTCACGCTGGAAGACGTAAAAGAAGCCGAGAAGACTCTCCGCAGGTTGGAGAAGAAGGACGAATCGAAATGACGCCCAACCTTTTCTCATCGACCTGGACTGCTGTCGCGCCGGCGGTGGGCAATCACTTGTGGCAATCCACTTGGTTCGTTGTCGCCGTTTGGCTATTGACACTGCTGTGGCGCAAGAACCAGGCGCGGGCACGCTACTGGCTATGGCTGGCGGCGTCTCTAAAATTTCTGCTTCCCTTTTCCCTGCTGATCAGCCTGGGCAGCCGGCTGGCAGTACCCCACGTTTCCACAGCGACCCAGACTGGACTGTATGGGGCGATCGAGCAGATGAGCCAGCCCTTCACCCAGCCTGCAATGCCGGTGCATTCAGGAGTGGCTCCCGCGAGCGTTGCCACAAGCTGGATGGAACTCCTGCCGTCGATCCTGATGACAGCATGGCTCTGCGGCCTGGTGGTCGTGCTTCTGGTCTGGTACGCGCGCTGGCGGCGAATTTCTGCCCTCACGCGGGAAGCAACGCCCTTGCATGAAGGACGCGAAGTTGAAATCTTGCATCGCCTGCAAAGCCGGGCAGGAATAGGGAGAGGCATCAGGGTGCTGCTGTCGCGGGCCTCGGTGGAACCAGGAATTTTCGGTATCTTCCGTCCGGTTTTGCTCTGGCCGGAGAAGATTTCCGAACGTCTGGGCGATGAACATCTGGAAGCCATCCTCGCCCATGAGCTGTGGCATGTGCGCCGCCGTGACAATCTGGCTGCCGCAGTACACATGGTGGTGGAAGCCATCTTCTGGTTTCATCCACTGGTCTGGTGGCTGGGAGCACGTCTTATCGAAGAGCGCGAGCGCGCCTGTGATCAGGAGGTTCTGGCACGAGGCAGCCAGCGCCACGTCTATGCAGAAAGCATTCTGAAGACCTGTGAATTTTGCGTAGGGGCCCCACTAGCCTGCGTATCCGGAGTCACCGGCGCCGATCTGAAGAAGCGCATCGTGCAGATCATGACGCAACGCATGGCGGAGAAGCTGAGCTTCAGCAGAAAACTGCTGCTGGCCATGATCGCTGCCCTTGCCATAGCAGCGCCGGTCGTCTTTGGTCTGCTGCATGCTCCTCAGGTTCGGGCGCAGTCCACACAAACGGCCGCTACACTCTCACCACTCTTCGAAGTGGCCTCGATCAAACCAAACAAGACCGGCGCAGACATGGTCAAGCTCCTGTTCACGCGTACTGGCATGTCGGCCGAAAACTTCACCGTGCATGGCTTCATTCGAACGGCCTATGCCGTTCAGGAAGCCGAAATCGCAGGAGAGCCGGGTTGGCTCCGTTCTGAGAAATATGATGTTGAGGCCAGAGTCGCTCCGGCCTTTGCGGGGGAGCATTATTCGGCCTCGGACCGGAGATTGGCGCTGCAGCAACTCCTGGCTGACCGTTTCAAGCTGAAGTTTCATCGAGAGATTAGGCAGCTTCCAGTCTATGAATTGGTGGTTGCCCGGAACGGCCCCAAATTTCAGGAGTCAAAACCTGGTGATACATATTCAAGCGGAGCCAAGCGCCACGACGGAAAGCCGATCGGGCCTGGGATCTGGATCTTGGGAAGAGGCGACCTGGCAGTTCAAGGAGAACCTCTCTCATCATTCATATCGCTCTTGTCTCGGCAACTGGATCGGCCCATTGTTGACCAGACCGGCCTCAAGGGAGGCTATGACTTCACCCTGAAATGGACACCCGAGGACCCGGCTTCTGCACCAAAAGCCGCAGATGGCGGCCAGCCGGCAAGCGCGCCTGAATCCTCCGGACCTTCGATTTTCGTTGCCGT
>DATDGH010000707.1:0-2403 GCA_036522215.1 Candidatus Angelobacter sp.
GGCACTTTTCATATACCGGCTGGCTATTTCACAAATGAGAAGCTTCAGACCCGCATCGAGAACCTGAGCTTGCGGGCCATGGGAGAACCGAAACTGATTGGCAAGGAAGATGTAAACATGGCGACAGACCTGGAGGGAAAGTTCTTGTTGCAGGATGGAATTTTGTCGTTTTCGCAACTGAACTTTCAAATCCCCGGTACTCACGCGGATTTGACCGGAAAGTACAGCCTGGATGGCGCCACGTTTGACTTTCATGGGCTACTGAAGACGGACGCGAAACTTTCTCAAATGACAACCGGCTGGAAGTCAATTCTGCTGAAGGCGGTGGATCCTTTTTTTCATAAACACGGGAGCGGGGCCGAGATTCCGTTCAAGATTACGGGTACCCGGTCCGAACCGCATTTCGGCCTCGATTTTGGCCGTGATTACGGCCGGGACGAGCGTTTCCACCAGCCAACTACTCGCCAATAGGGAGCGGCTACAGCATCTGAGGTATTGTTCGGCTTAAGCCAGAAAAATACTTTCGGGTATTAGACCAGCCTAAAGTGCTCCGCTCATCGCTGGGACAAGCAGAACTAGTAAAAAGGAGGAATGAGATGCCAAAGGGTACGCTGAGGGAGCTTTACATCGATGAATTGAGGGATCTCTATAACGCCGAGACCCAATTGACAAAAGCACTGCCCAAAATGGCGAAGGCCTCTTCGAACAGTGAATTACGCCAGGCATTCGAAGAGCATCTCCGGCAGACATCTGAACACGTTTCACGCCTTGAACAGATATTCGACATGCTGGAGGAGAAAGCGACCGGCAAGAAGTGCCTTGGGATGGAAGGTTTGGTGAAAGAAGGTGCCGAAACAATCCAAGAAGACTATGAGGACGCGGTCATGGATGTAGCCATCATCGGCGCCGCTCAAAGGGTGGAGCACTATGAGATTGCCGCCTATGGGACAACGAGGGAACTCGCCCGACTGCGGGGAGAAGACGAACACGTTCCCCTTCTAGAGCAAACGCTGAACGAAGAAAAGCAGACAGATGAGAGACTCACTCAATTAGCAGAGGAGATTAATTCGCTAGCTCTGGAAGCTGGCAAAGGAGTGGAAGACTCGCAAGGCGAAGAGGGAGAAGAAAAGAGACGAACCAGGAGCTCATCCCGACGCGCAGCTTAAGCGAGCCCGGTGGAAGGGCGCCCGCCCTTCCACAAAAACTCATCCTGCATCTGGAGAATACGGGAATTACAGTATGGGCCAACCTCGTTTACTGAGGATATGTTCTTACGGCAAATGCTGGTCCACTTCGTTCGCCGTGAGGATTTGAGATGAGCGAATACTCCAGTAACCTCCATTCCTCTGGAAGATCCAGCGCCTCCTGGCACTCTTTTTACCAAGCTGCCTTATTTGAGACCGATCGGGAGTTGATACCCGCCAGAATTGCCAATGCGGAAAAGGCAATTCTCGATCGCGTCAAGGAGCTCTCCGGGGTTGATTCCGACCACATTGAGGAAGACCAGATTCTGGATGACGCACTGTACGCTCTACGGGCGTTGCGGAACTGCGTGGTATCGGAAGCAAACGCTGCATAGGCGTTGCCTTCTAATGCCGATCCCGGGTCCACCGGTTCTAGCCGGCAATTCCTAAGTGAATGCAGTGCTTCTAGTTGGGGCAACGCTGTATTGTTGGCGTTCGGCGGTCGTCTTAGAGTGCAAGAAACAAAGAAAGTCGAGCTGCCCTCTAATGGCGAGCAAACCGACAACGCAGGTTCCATCCGCGCAATTTCCATCTATGAGCATGAATCTGAAGCACACGTTTGAGAATGCCGTCCGTGACATTTATCAGGCCGGAATAACCGGAAAGACGTCGAATTATCGCAGGCCCATCGTGCAGCGATCGCCCGCGCCCTCGGAATCTTCGGCTAATGCACAAAAAAAGGCACTCTCTGACGCTGCTAAGGCTCTAGCCCAACTGTGGAAAGTTGCGCCGAACTCCGGTCGCTGATATTCCGGGGAGTGGCCTTCAAGAGCTTGCAAGAATCACCACGGAAGGGTGAAGGGGTGGTTCTTTCGCAGGCGCAGTCCTCTTGCGCAACGAGACGATGGTGGTGACAATAATTATCATCAACAACAGCGCGACGGCGGCGGTTGCAGCTCGCTTTCCGGCATTGGGATTCCCAGCGATCATTGCAATTAAGACCTGGCGACAAAGCGGCGAGTGTTGTTTTCGAACTGCGGCAGTGCAAATGGGCTGCTCCGAAGGTTTCAAGGCCGAACCGCTGAATGCCCTCGGAGCACGCCATCCTAGACAGCTTTCCGCAAGTTTTCAGCACTCTCAGACTCGCGTTGGACTGCGCCTTCACCGGAACAGGTTCTACAAGATGCAACAGCCTCCTTGCGGCGTTCACGCAAGCGAC
>DATDGH010000708.1:0-3798 GCA_036522215.1 Candidatus Angelobacter sp.
CGGGGCCCGGGGCTAAAGCCCGGAGTTGTGTGGAAGACGCTATTTTCGCGGGTTCTAAAGAACCCGCTCCCCGGACTAAAAGTCCGGGGCTTCCACCCGCCGAGTTAGAAAACCATTTATGAGATGAGTTCTAAGTACTAAATACTGCTTTCATGCAGATTACTGAGATTTACCGTTCCATTCAGGGCGAGTCTTCGTTTGCAGGGCTGCCATGCACATTTGTGCGCCTGACTGCCTGCAACCTGCGCTGCACCTGGTGCGACAGCGAATACACTTTTACCGGCGGCAGGAAAATGTCTCCTGATGAAGTAGAGCAGGAAGTGGTGCGGCTTGCTGCTTCCGGGCTGATTGAGATCACCGGCGGCGAACCCATGCTCCAGGAGCGTGAGCTGGGGCCGCTGATGGAGCGGCTCCTGGGACGCGGCTACACCTTGCTGCTGGAGACCAGCGGCGAACGTCCGCTGGAGTGCGTCCCCAAAGCAGTGCATAAGATTGTCGACGTGAAGTGCCCGGGATCGGGCGAAACCGGATCGTTTCGCATGAACAATCTGGAGACGCTGACTGCGGATGATGAAGTGAAATTTGTGCTGGCCAATCGCGCCGACTACGAATTTGCGCGTGAATTCACGCGTGAACACGGCCTGGAAAGCAGAGTACGCGAGGTGATTTTTTCGCCGGTGTTTTTGAAGGAGCCGAGTGCGGCGCGTGACAGCTCCAATTGCCAGCTCGATCCGCGATTGCTGGCCGAATGGATCATCGGGGACAAATTGAACGTTCGCCTGGGTCTCCAGATCCACAAATTCATCTGGGAACCGACCACTAAGGGAGTGTAAGCGGCGAGCGTTATGAAGGATTTGGTAATTGGGTAATTTGGTAATTGAGGAATTGAAAATCGGGTTGTGTAGTTGGGTATGGAAGCGAGCCACACGCGCGGTTTATCGGATCGCAAAACCCGCGCCCTTCGCGCGGCGTGCGCTGCGATAATCCTGCGATAATAAAGATTGGGATGACTGGAGCGGTCAAATCAGTAGTTCTGCTGAGCGGCGGAATGGATTCCTGTGTATGTGCAACTCTGGCAGCACGGGACACTCAGACCGCAGCTCTGCACATCAGCTATGGCCAGCGGACGGAAGAGCGCGAACGGCAGGCTTTTTTACGCATTTGTGACCGCCTGGGCATTGAGAAACGGCTGCTGCTGAGGAACGAGGTTTTTGCGGCGATCGGGGGTTCTGCGCTTACGGACGCGAGCATCCAAGTACCTGAGGCGCAAAGAGAAATCGGAGGCCATGGGGTGCCCGTGACTTACGTGCCCTTCCGCAATGCTCATTTTCTTTCCGCCGCCATAAGTTGGGCGGAAGTTTTAGACGTAACCCGGGTTTATATTGGTGCGGTGGAGCAGGACAGCTCCGGGTACCCTGATTGCCGGCCAGCCTATTACAAGGCTTTTAACGCCGTAATTCAGGCGGGCACACGAGAGGGTAAAATTGAAGTAGTGACTCCGCTCATTGCCATGCGCAAGGCGGAGATCGTGAAGCTGGGGCTGGAACTGGGCGCCCCGTTTGATTTGACCTGGTCCTGCTACAGCCGTGAAGATAAAGCATGTGGGGTATGTGAGAGCTGCGTGCTGCGCCTTCAGGCTTTTGCCGCTGCCGGGACCACTGACCCGATTCCCTACGAGGCACGGGCGGTCACTTATCAGGTTGAGCAATTTTAGTTTTAGCGCAGGGAGGCTTATTCATGAAGAGGAATTTCATTGGTGCGATGCTGTCAGTGTTGCTGTGTGCGCTGAGCGCTCTGCCGGCGTGGTCGCAAACTGTTTCAGCACAAGTGGAAGGGACGGTCACGGAGTCGGGCAAGCCGCTTCCAAGCGTAACGGTTACCCTCACTAACAAGGGCACCGGCAGAACTTTCAAAATGAAGACCGACAAGAATGGAAAGTTCACTGCCGTGGGTGTGCCTTACGGCGATTATGAGGTCGAGGTCATCAGTTCGAGTGGGGACAAACTCTATCACCAGAAGTCCGTTCCGGTGGCTCCGGGCGAAACGTCGGCCGCCTCCACCATGAAGATTGATATCAACGAAACCAAGTCCGGCAGCAGTGGCCAGACTGGACAGCCGGGACAGACGGGACAGACTGGCCAGACGGGACAGACTGGCCAGGGCGGACAAGCTCAACCAGGGCAGCCGGGTGCAACACAGCCCAAGCTGACCAAGGAACAGATTGAAGAAATCAAGAAATCGAATGAAAAAATCACGAGCATGAAGCCGCTGATCGACCAGGCCCAGACGGCGTTGAGCGCCAAAAACTGGGAGGCAGCCATACCGCCCTTACAGCAATTGATCACCGCGGATCCCACCAATTGGCAATACTATTCGTTTCTGGGTAACTCCCAGTTCCAGTTGGGCAAGTTCGAAGAGGCGGCAGACAGCTTTCAGAAGGGCATTCAGGCAGCCGAAAACATGACCACGGTCGATCCCCGGAACCCCATCACAGACCCAGCCAAGAAAAAGGCTGGGGAAGCCCAAATGTTGACCAATCAGGGCAATGCCTACCTCAAGCTACACAAGAACAAGGAGGCCATTGACGCGTACACCAAAGCCGCCTCTCTTGATCCAAACCCCGGGGTTGCCTACTTCAACCTTTGCGCCACGCAATACAACACCGGCAACGTGGAAGGCGCGCTGAGTGCCTGTGACAAAGCAATTACCGCTGATCCCAACAAAGCCGATGCTTATTTCATCAAAGGTTCTCTCCTGATCGCCGCGAGCACGCAAGACAAAGAGGGTAAAATCACGGCACCTCCTGGCACAGCCGACGCGTTGAAGAAATATCTCGAGCTCCAACCGGACGGCGCCCACGCCGCTGATGTGAAGCAGATGCTGGATTACATCGGATCGAAAGTCGAGACCACGTACAAACAGAAGAAAGGGAAGTAGGCGGGAAGGTTACAGGTTGACTGCGGCAGGGATTTTAGTGGCGGCAGCAAATCGGGTGATCGCACGTGATCGGGTGATCGCCGTGATCGGAAAACCGTGCGACCCTACATTGTTCGTTTGGCGCCTGGCTGATTCAAAATGACTTAATGGAGAGTCACAAGGCAGCCCCGCCACCGGCAGGCCTGATTGAACAGTTTGTGACTTTCGGCTGAACTGATGGTGGACGCAATCGGGTCATCGGGTCACCACCACCCCGCCACGCGAAGCGCGCGTCGGGGACCCCGAGGGGACCCCGGTCATCGGTGCATCGGGTCATCTGAAGAAACAACCGATGCCTTGATGCACCACGTGCGGGCTGATTGCGGAAGCGCTCGCATCACCCTCGACTGAAGTTCAAGGCTAAAGAACCCGCTCCTTGGGCCGGGACCAGAGCTTCCAACTCGTGGCGTACCCTGTACGCTGTCACCCATTCCCTGTACCCTGTAACCTTATGCCCGGAGTTCTCACCTTTGAGGAGGCCAGCGAAGTTGTCCAGCAATACTGCTGGAAGGTGAAAGCGCCGCATGCGGAAACGGTTTCTATTGCAGAAGCGGCCGGCCGCGTACTGGCTGAAGAGATTGTTGCCGATCGCGATTTTCCGCCATTTCCCCGGGCCACGCGGGATGGCTACGCCATCAGGGCAGCCGATCTTAAAACACTTCCAACCCTGCTCGATATTATCGGACAGATCAAAGCTGGAGCCATTTGCCAAGACACTATCGGACAAGGACAAGCTATGGAAATCATGACTGGCGCGTCTGCACCTTCAGGCGCGGACGCGGTAGTCATGGTGGAGCACACGCAACGCAAAGGCTCTCGAGT
>DATDGH010000709.1:0-7069 GCA_036522215.1 Candidatus Angelobacter sp.
GATGGCTGCAACCAGGGCGGCGGTGGGATTGGCTTTGCCGTGATCGAAGGCGGCGATGCGCTTCCAGTTAGGTGGCACCTCGAAGCCTTTTGGGTCGATGAGAATCTTGTTCTCCCAGTCGCGGAAGACGTCGGCGAAGATGCGCTCGCCGGCGCCGGCTTCATAGACGATTTCCTGTTCACGATCCCATTTGCTCTGTGAGCTGTATTTCCGCCGCTCCTCGGCGACCCATTTGGAGTCGCGGTCAGGATGGGCGGAGTAGTGGACACGGAAGGCGGTGGCGCGTATACGGAGAGTGGTTTTGGATAAGCCAGTCATTGGTAATTAGTAATTAGTAGTTAGTAGTTAGTAGTTAGCTAGAACACAGGGAATAGGTGACAGGGTACAGGGAACGGTTAGCCGCCAATCCGCCACGGCGGACAGGTTAACGCGAATGAAACCTTGATGGGATTAACCGCAAAGGACGCAGAGGGCAGGCCGGTGATGCCGCATTGCCCGAGGTGCGTTACTGGACTACTTCCCGCCGCTGCCTGTCCGCTTTATCCGGAGCCAGAGCCAGCTGAAAGCTTTCCTGGGGCCGCGTTTCCAAGTTATTACGAGGAAGACGAGCAGAGCGAAAGATACTTCAGGTCTGGCGAGTATGTTTTTCCAAATCCAAGTAGCGGGCCACCACCAAGGCTTACCCGTCACTTTTAAAGAAAGAAGAGGTCCCTGGGCTCCTTGGGCTGACGTGATATCTATGGCGATGTTGCCGTTTGTATCCTGCACCGAGGACCAATATTTCTGGCTTAGCTTCCATTCCCAGTGCACGGGCCCGCCGAGAGGTCTTTCCGGTTGGTCTGGTGGATCGCTCGTGATGGAGCTATCGGCGATTTTCAAAGTGGGCTTGATGGATACGCCCGCAGCGGCGGCTTGCCCTGACGGGCCGCTGGCGTCGAAGGCAAAAGGCTCAAACTTGAGCGTGAGGCTCTTCGCGCCTTGGGTCAGGTCAACTTCCTGGTCGTACTCGAAATAACCGAAAACAGTAACGATGATCCTTTTTCCGCAAACGTCCAGGTGGTTTTTTTCGTTCGTGATCTGGTCGCCTAGAGACGCGCCGGGACTGTCTGCGCCTCCCAGAGGAGTGTCAGGCGGCCCGTGCATGTATCCGGGTGGGGGTTGCATGTGAGGTATCTCGCCTGTGGAACCGGGTGTCGCTGGCCCGGCCATCGATGGTAAGCCTTGACCTCCAGTGCCAGGGGCAACGCTCGTTCGGATACAGTCGCCAAAGAATAGGGAATCCTTCTGAATCCGGCCGTTGCGCTCAAATTGCCAGTGCATACCGGACTCATCCAAGGTCATGAATGCACCGTCGAAGCCCGTGACGGGCTGGAAGCGGTTGGGGCCGGCAGGGTAAATGCTCGATACGTGTGGTTGACCCACCATCAGACTCACGGCTGGGCTGTTGGCTTCGAGGATGACGCTCTGGACTTCCCATCGATCTAGGCCCGTCGGCCGAATACGAAGAGAGCTCTTGACGTGATAGCTGCCTTGCTCGCTATGGCAGAGCCAGCTTCCTTCTGGGGATCTTGTAGATTGAGCCAGCAAGCGTAGGTTCCCTGCGGCTAACATCATGGTCAAGCCGACCACCCATATTTGAAGCTGTCGCATAAATTCATGCCTTCCCGTTGGGCCGTGACAAGCTCTTCATTTGTGAAAGCGAATTGCATTTTACTAGATAGTGTCGCGGATGGTGTCGGCGAACCAGCCTGGGCCTGCTGAACTCAAGACTATGATTTTTTTGCAGACTGACACGGCGTTGTTGTAGGAGTCGGCGGCTTCGGGCATGAATGCGGCTTCGTCCATGAACAAACCCCAGGGATGATAAGAACGGATCTGGTCGGCGCCGCCGGGGATGCCGAGGATGCGGCTGCCGTTCTTGAAATGCAATTCACCGTCGGCCATATTCTTCAATTCTTTTTTCAGCGGAAATGCTTCCTGAAGCTCCGGCCATTGGTGGTCGTAGAGCGTCTTGGCGTAATCGACTAATTCAAAAGCTTTGTCTTCTTTTTGGGATTGGAACAGAATGTCGATACCTTCAGTGGTCATGGCGGCATGGGTAAAGAAGCCTACACAGAGCCAGGAGAGCATCATGTTGCGTGACTTTCCGATGAAGACATGCTGGTCGTCGATGAAGCTGTCCATGAGAGGACGGAAATAAGGATAGTGGGGAAATGGGCGATAGGGTGACTGGGCTCCCTGCGCGCGCCAGTGGCTGTCCTTGGTTTCCGTGTATTTCTGCAGCCAGATCAGGGGGTCGGCGGTCATACGTTCGGCGCGATCCAAAGCTCGGCGGAGCTGGACCTGTTTTCTGCGCTCGGCCTCAGCCTGGATTTCGTTGGCTTCAATCTCCTCAGCGCGCAGGGATTGCACACCCATTTCGGCCTCGGCCTGGTCGAGCTTGCGAACAGGATCAAGAGTGGGGTCACCATACTGCTTCCGCCACACCTGGATGATGCGGTGGTTCACTCCAATCTCGCGCGCCACCTGACTGAGCGGCTCTTTTTCAACTTGGATTCGCCTCACGACTGCCTGCTTGTACTCAGACGTGAATTTGCGATGGGTTTGGAGGGTATCCTCGCGGGTGAGGCGAAATCCGGCGTATCCCCCAGCCCTTGCCTTGGCATGCCACTGGTAGAGCGTAGCCAGCCCAATGCCGAAATGTTTGGCCACCTCGCCGACGGCTTTGCCTGAATCAACCATGCGAAGGGCTTCGAGTTGGAATTCGAGAGAGTAAAGCTTTTTGGCATCAGACATGGGGGAAAGAAGCTCCTCGCTGCTAGCTACTGGCTGCTAGCGAAAGACAAAATCGACAAACTTTGAACCACAGAGGGCACAGAGGACACGGTGGAATTAGCGGGCTTTCACCGCAAAGGGCGCCCGCAACGGCGGGCAGGCTAAAGGACGCAGAGGGGACTCCGAACAGCAGCACAGCGCAAATCATGCAAACCTAACGCCATCTATTGCCGCAGACAAGACATCCAAAAATTAAAATCGCACCTTTGAGAGTTTGCACTCCAGAGCTGCTGCCCCTTGAACGAAACCAATGGCGCCTTTGCACTTTTTGCACTTAAAGACCGAGCCCGAAAATGCCAGCCTCAGGGAGATCCTTGATCGAATCCTGGACAAGGGCATTGTGCTGAATCCGTCGGACCGGGTGGTGTTAAGCGGGCTCAAGCTCCGCAAAAAGGGCAGCCGAATCGTAGTGGCTCCGGAACGTCGCCGTAAGCCTTTTGTGGTCCCCAAGCAAAACTGAATCTTATTTCTTTTTCGACGGGTGTCGAGTGATTTCGCCCGTTCCTTCACAGGCAAGGCACTTATTGCCGGCAGCATTCTTTCCTGAGCCACGGCAGGCGGGGCAGGGCCTCGTCTCGGATGACTTGGCTAAAAATGTCATTGGAACTCGCCCTGATCATACGCCTGAGGGGTGCATTTCTAAAGCGGCCAGGTTTCTCAGAACAACAGTCCGGCAGGCGTATAATCAAGTCAGTCCACCGCACATCTCCGCTGCACTGACAGATTAACGGTCTTCTGCGATGTAGAAAAGAGGCCGTCCGTGAAAAACCGTAAGAATGCCCTGAAACCGCCTGACCTCGCTAGAGTCCTATGGATCAATCCTCGGTCAAACGTTGCACTAGGACCACATGGAACCGGCGACTTGAACAATCAGGGGAACATAGGTCCAAGTACTGGCGCCAGACGGCTGGAATTGGCCGACATTGCGTTAGGCCTTAAAAAGCCTGCCGGTGATCGGCACATGAACCCTAAAGCAGCGCGACGAAGAGGACAACATGCCTGAGGTAGCGGCGTTTTATTCAGTCAGTGAAATGCAAAAGCAACTAGCTAATCGTGCGCATCACAGCAACAGCGCCTGTCCTTAAAGAGGCGAGTGTTTAGCCTGAGTAGGGCTCGGTCTCTTCGGTTGTCTGGTGGGCGCTTGCGGCAGCGGTGTTTGGGTGGGGTTGTCATGCGTGAACTCCACCTTCAGCCAGGATGTTTAAAAAGGAGACCACGTGCTCCATGATCTGTTTTGCATCGCGTTCACTGTATTTATCTCGGACATGCATGACGTGATTGCGCCAGGCATTCTTAAAATATCGAAAGTTGGTTGCCGCCTCGGAATAGAATTTTTGCTTCTGTTTCCAGTCGGGTCCGGCGTGAGGGCCGTTGATTTTCTTGATTTCCGCTTCAATGTCGTTAATCAGGTCTTGCCAGTTAGGCTTCTTGGCTGCTGCCAGAGAATCGGCCAGCGCTTTAAGGCCTATTTCCAAGGCTCGCATCGAATGGAAGACCGAGGCCATCTCTTGCGCGAATGCGTAACAGCGAGCGGCGTTTCGCAGTTCCTCTTGAGCGTTCGGGAATGCGCTTTCTAGTGGTTGCGCTGCAAGCCAAAGGTCATCGAGATACTTGACCTTTTCGGCGGGCATCATTAGAAAATTGCGTTCTGCCAGATCTTCCTGTAGCCTGCGCACTAACTCCTCCACGAGTGATCTAAGGAGATCCGGGGCAATGCTTCCACCGCCTTCAGCAATCGTTTGACGTATGCGGGCGTGCTGCCTGATTGCTGAGGACAGCGAGAGCTTCTCACAGAGCCTTTGCGAGATGTCCAGGCTCGTCACTACTCTGAGTGCACCTGCTTCTGAACTGATTAGCTGGGGCGAAGCGCAGAAGACCATGAGTTCGTGCATGGTCCAGACAAAATCGTTTGCCGCGAATTTGAGCATGTCCAGTAGGGTCACCAACCCGTATGGGTCAGTTTCCCATGGAGCGGCGCCACGTTCAAACATCGGTTGGGGAATCTGTGCAGATTCAGGCGTTGTTAGAGTCAGCATTGTCGTGAGGCTCCTGTGTGAACAGTGATGTTGACCGCCACAAACGGTTAACGGGGGTTGTGGCAGGGACGCTTGCGGTCCCTGCGGCTGGGTTTGGGGGTGGTGGGTCTTTTCTTGTTGTCGGTTGGTGGGGGTGGTGGCGGGTCTTCGTGACCCGGTTGCGAGTTCAGGACGATTGTGGATTTCTGGCGCCAAATTTCGATGTACTGGAAGATCTCATCAATGATGTGTCGATCGGGAGCTCGCACGGTGATTTCGCTGAGGATCTCAAGCCCCTTATAGCTGTTGGCGATTTCAACCTCGTAGGCACCACCGGCGCGCCGGTATACCGCTTCAATGGATTGGGAGTACTCCTCGAGGAATTGGTCAATTGTGTCTAACTGCCAGAGGACGCCGCCTGGCAGGGCTACTAGGAAGATCGTGGAATGAGGGCTGGTGAACATTTTGCTGGTGAGGTATTGGTCCAGTTCCCTCATCCCAGTGGGATGGAGATGCATGTGTTTGAAGGTTTGAGTTTTTTGCATAAGAGAGCTCCTAGCTGCTAGCTACTGGCTGCTAGCCAAGATTTGTGATTGTTGAGTTGGTAATTAGTGACGAACGAGGGAATAGGTGACGGGTTACAGGGGACAGGTAACGCTGATGGGATTTAACGCAAAGGACTCAGAGGTTGGGATCGCGTCGCGCTACGCTGCTTGCCGGAATGTGGTGGCAGCAGATGCCAGGATCGCGTCTCCGAGTTCTCGGGTCTTAGGATTTGGTGGCAATTCAAAGGTGCAATTAACAAAGTACACGTTCTCCAGGATGACAGGGCCTGTGCCGTAATACTTCACGTGAACGTTCTTGACGATTACGTTCTTGAGGTGCATACCATCAAGTACGAATGAGAAGTCGGGTCGATTCATTTCAAAAATAATGAATTGTGCCCCACTGGGAGGATGTTCCAAACCGTCGATCTGCTCCATCCTGGCAGATTGTTCAGGCGGGGCGGTACCTGCTGCTGAAACCGTTTGCGCAGCGTATGTTTGCTGCCCGTTGACATTCTGCGGGACTTCGATCTGCGTTTTGGCTACGTACTGGTAGGGTTTCTGTTCGGTGAGTCTTGGCGCGAGATTGACGTTTAGAAATGAGCGATAGTTAAGGAAATCCTGTGCGGCCGACCAGGCATCGGGATTGTTCTTGCCCTCGTCAAGTAGCTGCCTTCCGACAACTCTAACATCTTGGGGGTCGACTTGCAGCTTCGCGGTCTTTGCGACTTCCGCCATCGCCTTTAGTTCCCTCGGCGTCAGATTCTTGGATTCGCGAAATTTCTTGGTAAGCATGTCGCGGATAAGAGGATCAAGTACTTCCAGTTTCCCCTTGATCTCGGCGATGTCGCCCGCCATTGCGCCGGATTGTTTGAGCGGCTCTTTTAGTTGATCGCTAACTTCCATTCTCACGGCATTTTTGATATCAACACTTTGATGAGTGAACACAGATACAAGGACGGTTACGATAAGGGCGACGCCTGCAAAAGTAGCGCTGGCTATCTGCCACTGGTTCGGTGCTGTTTTTGCTGGTGCATTATCCATGCGCTGGATGACGTTGTCGATCTTGGCGTGAACCCGCTGTAAATCTTCTTTGTAACCCATTGGGGGCTCGGCGTGGTTGGTTCTAGGTGGTAGTAGAGCATTTATTTGGTGTTTCGGCAAGGGATTGGGCATTGGTTCTGGGCATTGGTTCAAGGGCGTATAGTCGGCGACCATGCTGGCTCAGTGTGAATTGCCGCGCGCTCCCGAGGCCCTCCCCACGGCGGCGTGGACGCGATTCGATTCGTTCATCGCTCCATCCCTTTTTTGCTCGGCGGATTTGGCGGGGTGGAGTTTTTGCTGCCAGCGGGCCTCCATTATTCGGTCCATGCGGCGCATGATCTGCGAGGGTAGGGGACGGCCCAGGCGGACTGACACATCATTGTTCGATTTGGTCGGTTCGGATTCACCGCCGGGGTTCGGCACGGGCACGGCACTGCCGGTATGATCCGAATTGTTTTCGTTCCGCAACGGTTTTCGACGGTTCGAAGGAGTGTCACCCCGCTGGGGTTCTGAAGAGGGTTGTGTTGGTTCTTTGTTTCCGCAGGGTTGGCACCCTGGGCTACATTGGTTCACGCCTCCTCCACCCCAACCACTTGCGAAAACCGAGCACGCGTCGGGGACCCCGGTTCC
>DATDGH010000710.1:0-5274 GCA_036522215.1 Candidatus Angelobacter sp.
GCGGTGTTCAGGTCGTCCTGCAGGGACGCAGTCATCTCCGCTCTGGTTTTTCCCGCCAGCACCTGAACGCTCTCATTCCTGCCCGCGGGGAGCCGCGCCATCTCCAGGCGCGACTTGAAATTACGCAGGCGTTCCACCGAATGCGCCGCCTGCTTGAGTCCGTCAAAGGTGAAATTCAGTTGCTTGCGGTACGGCACTGACGCCAACAGGTAGCGTATGGACGAAGGCTTGTGCCCTTTGAGCAACAGATCGCGCAAAGTAAAGAAATTGCCGGCGCTCTTGGACATCTTCTCGCCTTCCACCAGCAGGAAACGTACGTGCATCCAGAAACGGGAAAAGGGCTTGCCGGTGAGAGATTCGGACTGCGCGATCTCATTTTCATGGTGCGGGAAGATCAGATCTTCGCCTCCGGCATGCAGATCAAAGCTGGGCCCCAGGTACTCCATGGACATAACCGAGCACTCGATGTGCCAGCCCGGACGGCCCCTGCCGATCGCTGTTTCCCAGAATGTCTCGCCTTCCTTGGGCGCCTTCCACAGGGCAAAATCGCGGGCATTGTCTTTTTCGTATTCGTCCACATCCACGCGCGCGCCGATCTCCATCCCGCCGAAGTCTTTCTTGGAAAGCTTTCCGTATTGCGGAAATTTGGCGATGCTGAAGTAATACGAGCCGTCCTCCGTGCGGTAGGCCAACCCTTTCTCCGCCAGTTTCTGGATGAACTCCGCCATCTTCTGGATATAGTCGGTGGCGCGGACCATGCGCTCCGGCTGCTCCAGGCCGATCGTGTTCATGTCTTCAAGAAAGGCGTCGAGATACTTTTTGGTGTATTCGTTGACCGATCTGTGCTCACGCGTGGCGTTGTGCATGATCTTGTCGTCAACGTCCGTGACGTTCATCACGTGGTAGAGTTTGAATCCGCTCTGGCGCAGAAAGCGGCGCAGAATGTCCACCGCGACAAAGGTCCGGAAGTTGCCGATATGACCGTAGTCGTAGACTGTGGGCCCGCAGGCATACATGCGGACGGTGTTGTCCACAGAAGGTGCGAACTCTTCTACCTTTCCCGATAGCGTGTTGTAGAGCTGAAGGGACAAGTTCCGATTCTAGCAGCCCCGACCAAAAGAACTAGCGGCGGGTGTCCGCTGCTTTGGCGCCGGCATTCCGCAGATCAAGGGCCACGCGTACGGCGTAGTGCACTCCGGAAAAGATGGTCAGCGCAACCGTGGCCCGAATGGCAACGTATCTGGATACCACAATCCAATGCGCGGCTGAAATTTCTCGTAGCAACACCAGCGGAATAGTAACGATCTGCGCCAGAGTATTGGCCTTTCCCCACACACTGGGCTTAAAGATCCGGATCGGGCTGGTGGCATAGAGCAGGGCGCAGATGATCACAATAATGATGTCGCGAGCGAAGACCAGGACGGTCACGCTCCATGGGATTCTGTGCGCGGTGCTCAGCACCAGGAACATGGTGCTGAGCAGGAGCTTATCGGCAACGGGATCGAGATATTGACCTAAAACGGTCTTTTGCTCCAGCAGGCGGGCCAGCAGCCCGTCCAGGCCGTCGCTGATGCCGGCCACGATGAACAGACTCAGCGCCCAGATGTAATGATTTTCCAGCACCGCGATCACGGTGAGCGGAATAAAAATCAGGCGCAACAGAGTCAGCAGGTTGGGGGTGGAGAGCAGTTGTCCGATCATTCCTCCGGCCCCTGGAAAAACCTGGCTGCAGACTTGCCGGCTTTGGCCGCGAACTGCTCCGCCAGCGAAGGGATCTCACCATCGGCTGCATCCAGCTCCACCCGTTCAATGCGATGCATGGGAAAGAACACGGCGCTGGCGATAGTGGCCTCTCCTGATTTGACCAGTTGGGCGAAGTCATCCAGGGATGGCAGGTCGATCCCACGCAGGCTGATTCCGGCCTGATCCAGTGACAGCAGCATGCCCCAGAATTTTTCCCGGGGCGAGTTCAAAGTAACCAGGACCATCGAGCCCGGCAGAAAAAGATGGCCATGATGCCTGTTTGGCGCCGCAGTTCCCATGAAGATGATTGTGTCATAGGCTGGAGGTTTGTGCAGCACGCAGGTAGCAAATGGCAATTGGCAATTAGCAAAATCCAAAGACCTTTTGCCGTGATGAATCGAGCAATGCAGCGGAAGCGGATTTCTCCACTAGTCCCGAGTTCGCTCCCCTTTCTTGCGTTCCGGAAAACCCCAAATGAGAGCGTGTTCCTTCACGCCCGCTCCAAACGGCACGGCATCGGGAACGGGTACAACAATAGCAGCAGCGTAACGCTGACTCCTTAGAAAGGGACACTTCCTTTCTGCCGAAGGCCAGCGCGCAGCCCGGGGTCCCCCAATACCCTTCAGTTAAGAAAAGAGGGTGGTCGTGCCCGAATGTTGGCTTCGTCGTTGCGCTCCTTAACTCCAAACACTCTGCTGTCCCGAAGCGCCCGTAAAGCGCACGCGCGTTTTCATCAGCGCGGGCGTAGGGCCGAGGGAACTGCCCCGCCCAAAGCTTCCTCTCGCCAAGCTGCTGTAAACGACTGCGGCTCGACCATCTCTCAGGACCACCAAACCGAATGGGCAACATCTACTTCACCTACATCATGTCCAATAAATCCCGCCGCGTCTAAGGTGGGCTCGACCAGCGAATTGCAGGTTCGGGTTTTCAAGTACAAGAAAGGCTGGTACCAAGGCTCGTTCACGGCCCGCTACAACTTTGACCTGCTGGTGTACATTGAAACCCTTTCTCACCCGCGCGAGGCCATCGCTGGCGAAGAGGAGATCAAGGGCTGGCGGCGGGAGAAGAAGTTGCGATTGGTCCTCAAGGCCAATCCGGACTGGGCCGATCTGAGTGCGGTGTAGTTCAGATGGGCGCAGATCAAACCTGAATTCAAATCCCATTTTGTTGAAGCACGGATTCGAAATCATGCTACGCTCTGTCCGTCAGATGTCTGATTCATTTGAAATCGCGCTCATCGTGCTCTCAGGGTTTTTTGTGGCCATCCTTGTCGTTCCGATGTTCGTGGCTCCCGGTCGCCGCGAGCGTGGAATCATCTATGGCCTGGTGCTGGCAGTGGTTTTCCTCGGCTGGCTGAAAATCCGGCACGCCTTCTTGCTGGGACAGATTCCATGGACGCCGGTCGACATTGCTTATCTGCGAATTTTTCTCCTGGCTGTCATGGCTGCGAATGCAGCTTTTTTTCTTTATCAGTTCATGCCCAAGGACGCCCCTCTGGCCAAGCCGCCCGATAGACAACGCGGATGTCCGTAGGAGTCGTTTCTTTCTCCACTTGTTATTTCATTTGCTTCTTCAAGGATGTTCAAAAGGTGAAATAAGACAGGAATCAAGCCGCCGCGACCTCGGCTCCAACTGCCCCAACTGATTCACAGACGGTTTTTACGACGCTTGCGAAAACAGCTTTGGTAAAACTTTGCAGTTTGGTCATAAAGACCCCCTTTCCTCTGACGATTGACTTGGTTACCCTTTCTGCCGCATGACAAACGAACATCAGCAGCAGGTAAACAACAATCAGCAGGACAGGGGAGCCGGGTCTCAGCGAACGTTCCATAAGGAACCGACCAGAGCAGCACGAGGTACGGCAAGCCGCCAGACCATCGGAACAGCGGGTACTGGGCTGTCTTTCATTTCCTTGGCATCTTGAATGGCAGCATTCCACCCTGTTTTTTTTATTCATTTTGTTGTTGACATCTCCTATACATAGCGTATATTTCTATGTGTAGCCAGTGACCAAATCCGATTACAAAGCGGCGTTGGCGCAAGAGCAGAAAGCGCTTGCAGCACTCGAACACGCACAGCGCAAGATAGAGCAGGACATTTTGCGCCGTCGCCGCAGAATTGCCAGCCTCATAGAACTCGTCACGGAAAGCGACGAACGTAACCAAGAGGTTTTCAAACAGCTTGCCGAGAGTTGGGTCCGCTATAACAGCGAACAAGGACTGACAGATGATGTTAGAAAAATAATCCGTTCCTCCGGAGCTATGGGGATACCGAAGGAGCATATCAGAGGTGAGCTGTCCAAACTTGGCAGAGGTATTGAAGATCACTCCAATCCAGCAGGAACGATCAATTCTATTGTCCAGCGCTTGCTCGATAAAAAGGAAATCGAGGAAATCGCGGACCCCCTTGGGCTCTTTACCATTCTTAAATGGAAGGAACCGGATTTGTTCAAAGATGCTGCCCAGGCATACGCCGACTTCCTTAGCGGAGCATTGAAGCTTGATATGAAGGGGAAAAAATGACTTCGGGGTCACTTACGCTCGTCTCTACATCCATTAGGCCGAAACCGAGAGTAACAAGTCTAATGCGCAGATTTGCTGTCCATCCGTGCTAATGTCATTTTAGAGATTGAAAGAACGCGAGTATGACCCCCGAGAAATTCGAGCAATTTTTTGCTCTAATTCGTTGCTGCCTTCGCGGACTCAGGAAATGTGCCGGTGACGCGGCTCTCCTCATCCTTGCCGGGCGTGAAGTGTGGCGGATTATTGTCGGGCACTGAATGTCCTGGACCCTTTCTGTGGTGCCGGTGGATTATTCTTCGGCGCTGACGAGTTTATTCTCCAGCTGGTAAATCAGCATTTTTGCTCTTGCGTCTGCTTCGGTGTTGGCATCAAAAAGTCAAACACAAAAACAAACAGGCTACGCGCAACGCCCTCCCTTCTTTCCCGCTGACCTCCAGGACGGCAAGCTTTGCGAAAACAAATTAGTCGAAAGACTCAGGAGCTTGGGCTGCAATCCCCAAGTCAATGTTCGGCGACCTCAAGCAACTCCGCAAATTTGATGTCAAAACCACTCTCCCGACCACAGGCGTTAAAATTAGTTTTGAGTGCAAGCGCGTCCGGCTCACGCACCAAACCGGCAATGTCGCAGTCGAACATAAGGCACTCCTTCACTCTGAGGCAGACTTTGTTGTTTATCTTCTTGTCGGAGACCCGACTCTTTACCGGATTGGCCGAGAAACCCTCATTGGCTTGCTAAAAGAAAACTGGAGGGGAGACCGACGCTGGCCAGTTGTACGGGGTGGGGAGTATGAGGACTGGATGACGCTGATTCCAGTATTGGAGTTTCTTAAGGATTGCAATTCATTTTAAAATTTAAAGTGGTAGTCAGAACTGCACTGCCCCGCCCCGGATTATCGTAAAGGTGACATTTTGCCGTTCGAGCTTTTTACCTTAGAAAATTAATCAGATGAGTTTTTTTTGAAGCTGCAGTAGGGTTTTCAATTCTAGTTGAATAAGAGGGGGCAAAATC
>DATDGH010000711.1:0-2902 GCA_036522215.1 Candidatus Angelobacter sp.
AACTGGAACTGGAAAAGAAGCGCGAGGTCAGCAAAAAGCTGGAAGACAGCAAGCTGGACATAGATTTCGGCTCGCAGATTCGCTCGTATGTGCTGCATCCTTACCGGCTGATTAAGGACCATCGCACGAAAGTGGAAGTAGGCGACGTGGACCGCGTGCTGGATGGCGACTTGAAGCCATTCATCCGCGCTTATCTGTTCGCCAAGCGCAATCGGGAGTAAATTCATCGGGTCATCGGAAAACCGTCGCCATCGACGCGGTGGACGGGTAAAACCAGCGATCTAAAGAAAAAACAGCGAAGCTGTAGCCCAAATGCCAGGAACCGGTGGCTCACAGATTTTGAGGGGGCTACACCAACTCTGGTTCTGCACTTATGTCTTTTTAGTTTACCTCGAAGCGAAGCGAGAGGCCCCTATACCCTTAAAATCGCATCGGGCTGCATTTTCCGGGGTCACATTATTTCTGAAAATGCCATAGCTCACTGGCTGCTTGCGAAATCCGATTCACAAAAACCGGAAATTCGATTGCACCTTTTGTGGTGCAGTTGCATTTTTATGGATGGAAAAGTTGGTTAAAACCAGTGAATCTGACAGTCTTTCGACAGCACTTTATTGACTTCCCATTATCCCCATGCAATTCTGAAACTGTAAGACAAATCGCCCCAGGGCGAGCGGGACTTTGTGGTTCCCGTAACGATCTTTGACAACTGAATATTGAGGCGCTTAGAAGGCGTGAGCGCAGTGGGAGCCTTCTGCCGAAATCCCGGCTTGCCGGGATACGAAGTGCTGCGCTAACAAAACCGCAGCACCACGGCAGTCCATTCTGACCGAAGTGAGCAGTGTCGCTGAGGAAGAAGCTAGATTGCTTCTTCCTTTTGCGGGCGTGATCCCGCAAGGCGGGAGGGAGCCTTCTGCCGAAATCCTGAGCGGCAGTCGAAGGATCTGCTGCTGGGGAGGAGTGTAGTCGGCGCTCACGCACGCGAGGGCGAGCGCTGAGGGAGAAGTGTGTGCGCGAGCCTTTACCGAATCGCGGGTGCAGCCGGAGCAGTGTGTCCGGTTGCCGCCGCCTTTAACCGTTTGTCCCGCGACAGACACGGAACAAAAAAGCCCTCAAAAAGCACCTAAGTCCTTAGTTGCCAGCAACTTGCGCAGATGTTACGGATACAGCATAGGTCTTTTTGCAAAATGTTTACCAGGTAGTTAACTCTGCTGGTTTTACCCATCCTTGAGGATTTTAGTTTATCCCCAGCGCTGAGAGGTATCCCTGTGACCGAGGTCTTGAGGTTTTGCTTTTTCTGTTCCCTGTTCCCTATCACCTGTCCCCTAGATTCTAAGTAGCGCTACCAAAACCCCTCCCGCTACCTCTGCCGCTACCGGGTTTTCGCTTTACTCTCAATAAGTTAGAGCGAAGGTAGCGGCAGTAGCGGCAAAAAGGCCTTTCCTGAAAAAGGCCTGTAATCCGGGCAAAAACGGGGGGCTCGCTTTCGATTTTTTGGAAGTTGCTCCTCAGCGTCCTCTGCGGTAAAGGCATTGGTTTTTCTTCCGATGAACCGATGACCGGGGTCCCCGACGCGCGCTTCCCGTGGCGGGGTGGTGGTGACCCGATTGCATACGCTACCAACTCGCTTGCCCAAGAAGTCACAGACTTATTCAATCCGGCAAAGCCGGTGGCGGGGCTATGGCCTGCCTTCCTCTTTGTGGTTAAATCATGAGCTAGAAGCTAGCAGCCAGTGCTAGAGGCTCCCCTATGCCCTCAATGCTCGAATTGATCAAGCAGAATGCCGTGCCGGCGGCGGTGATGCGCTCAGCGGCCAAGGGAGCGCTTTCGCTTCCTGCGCCGGAGATGCTGGAGATTCTGGTTCACCTTACGGGAAATAAGGTCTTCGGCGAGGAAGCCGCGATGAGCCTGGCGCGCTGGGACGAATCTTCCTTGCAGGCCGTGGTCTCCAGTGCCGACGCGTCTCCGGAGCTGCTGGAATATTTCTGGTATGAGAAGAACCGGCGCCGGGGACTGATGCCGGTGCTCATCGAGAATCCGCGAATTTCCGAGCAGCGCCTGATCGAAGCGGCGGGCAGGGCGGCGCGCGAGCTGGTGAATGTGATGCTGGCCAGCCGGCGAGTGCACAGCACGAAGGCGGTGCTGCAGATCCTGTTCAGCAATACTTTTTTAACTGAGGCGGAGGTGCAGCAAATTCGGGAAGAGCTTGCGGCCATCAGTACGGAGCCCGCAGACCAGGAATTGGAGGCTGCCCACGATGTGTGGTCGCGAGAGCACGCGGAAGCAATTAAAGCTGAAGAAGGCAAGGCCTTTGAGCTGATTGGACAGGATGAGCCGGAAGAGGAGGCCCCAGCCACCGCACCGCCGGAGCCGGCGGCCGCCGAGGTCGCGCCAGTAGCGGAGAAGAAACCGGTTGTCCCGGCCGTCCGGGAGACGGTTTCAATCCTGCAGAAACTTGCCCGCTTGAATACCGCCGGGCGAGTCAAGCAGGCGTTTCTGGGCAACAAGGACGAGCGCGCCATCCTGATCCGCGACGGCGCCAAGATTGTGCAGAACGCGGTGCTGGCATCGCCCAAGCTCAGCGATCCGGAGGTGGAGATGTTTGCCGCAGCCAAGAATGTCTCCGAGAACGTGCTGCGCGAGATCGCGCGCAGCCGCCGGTTCCTGAAAAACTATTCCGTGATACGCAACCTGGTGAACAACCCGCGCTGTCCTCTGGATGTCGGCCTCACTCTGGTCAAAAACCTTCTGGTCTCCGATCTCAAGAGCCTGCGACAAAGCAAGAGCGTTTCCGATACCGTGCGAAAGATGGCAGACAAACTCTACAAAGACAAATTGGAGGCCCGTGCTCAGCAGCAGTCGTAAGGCAGGTGGAAGCCCCGGACTTTTAGTCCGGGGAGCGGGT
>DATDGH010000712.1:0-1642 GCA_036522215.1 Candidatus Angelobacter sp.
GGCTCAGTCTTCTCCGCCGGATGAACAATAGAGGGAATCCACCAAAGACATGAACCCTGGTGAGCAGGTCAGCCGCTGTCCTGGAAATAGGTGATCAACGTTCCTCACTGCGCGTTCAGGAAACCCTCCAGCACCGAGATATATTTCTCCGGCTCCTCATAGGAGGGCAGATGGCCGCTCTGCTCAAAGAAGACGAGCTTTGCGCCGGGAATAGCCTGCTGCAGATGCCATGCGGTAAGCGGGGCAACATTCATATCGTAGCGGCCGTTGATAATAAGCACGGGAAATTGAAAGCCGGCCAGCTTCGGCGTAAGGTCCAGGCCCTCCGTTGCTTTTGAAACCGCTTCGCCAACTGCCGGCTCGAATCCGAGATCACCCATCCGGCCCATGTATGCATCACGTTTCTCCGGCGAGTAGAACATCATGCGCATGTGATTGTGCAGCCCAGCCCTGGCTGCGGCCTCCGTGGAAGGACCCAACTTGTGCTGTTCCTGGGCAGTCTGCTCCTGGATGTCGGGAAAAACATCCGGCAGCAAGTGCACAATGCTCTTCCACGAGGGGCCGGGAGAATCGGAGAGGACCAGTTTAGCCACGTGTTCAGGATGAGAAGCGGCATATGCCATGACGAGGAGGCCGCCATAGGAGTCGCCAACCAGCGCAACTTTGGCGAGTCCCAGGGTCTGGCGAACGGCTTCAAGGTCTGCGACCTGGGCATCCATGGACTGCGCAGTGCCGGGTGGCAGTGGCTTGGATCCGCCGGTACCGCGCTGGTCATAAAAGACGACCAGGTGATGCCTGGCGATGCGTTCCCAAAGATCATTCTGCACCATGTAGGCATGAGTAAGCCCGGGGCCACCATTGACGGCGATCACCGGAAGCGCGGTTCCAGGCTTGCCCAGAGTCTCGTACGCGATGTCAACTTGCTCTGAGTGGGCCACGCCTTTCGCATGGGTAACAGTTTGCGCAGGCAGCAGGGCAACGAAAAGAAAAAACTGGAACGCAATGAGCGGCTTCATCAGGCAATGACCTCGCTGGTTGCAGATTGAGCAGGATAGCAGAACTTTCGGATGCTTTCACCGAACTGTCTTGCGGGCGAAGACGTAGGCCCTTCGGCTTGGGTACTCGACTTCAGGGTACGGCTCCCGCTCGATGATTTCCTCTATAGCAAAGCCTGCGGCTTCCAGATCGCGCCGAACGTCATCCGGTTGCAGGAGAAGGAAATTCATCGATATTTTGTGACCCCAAAGCTCTTTCTCCTCGATCATCTCGTTGCCGACGTGAAAGGCGAGTAACAAGAGTCCATCCGGCGTGAGAACTTTTGCCATTTGCTCGAAGACGGCGCGATGATCACGCGCGGGAATGTTCACGATCGCATAAAAAGCGGCAATACCGGCAAGGCTTTCTGGCGGGATATCCAGGGCCAGCATGTTGCCTTCACGAAAAGGAATGTCCTGGTTCAGCGTTCGAGCCTGCTCCAGCATCCCGGGTGAGAGATCTAGACCCAGAACCGAGATCCCTCTCTCATGCAGATAGCGCGCTATCTGCCCGGGGCCGCACCCCATGTCACAGACATCGCCCTTTCCTCTCACGCTGTCTGCGAATCGATCCAGCAGCGCGCGGTCCAGCGGTTTGTGGCGAAGCT
>DATDGH010000713.1:0-10150 GCA_036522215.1 Candidatus Angelobacter sp.
TTGGCGATGCGCTCACCGCAAAATCAGGCGTGGCTGCCGCATTAACGGTCAGCGCAATCGTTGCGGTATGTGTCACGCCGCCTCCGGTCGCCGTCACGGTAATGTTCGTGGCGCCAGTCGTGGCTGTGCTGGTCGCAGTAAACGTCAGAGTCGAGCTGCCGCTGCCCGGGGCTGCGATTGAGGTCGGGTTGAAACTCGCCGTCACTCCAGAAGGCAGACCGGATGCAGACAAGGCAACGGCTGCATTAAAGCCACCGCTGACTGTGGTCGAGATGGTGCTGCTGCCGGAACTTCCTTGAGTGACCGAAAGACTGGTTGGCGATGCGCTCACCGCAAAATCAGGCGTGGCTGCCGCATTAACGGTCAGCGCAATCGTTGCGGTATGTGTCACGCCGCCTCCGGTCGCCGTCACAGTAATGTTCGTGGCGCCAGTCGTGGCCGTGCTCGTTGCAGTAAAGGTCAGAGTCGAGCTGCCGCTGCCCGGTGCCGCGATGGAAGCCGGGTTGAAGCTTGCTGTTACACCTGCAGGCAGGCCGGAGACTGATAGCGAGACAGCGGAGTTGAACCCGCCTACTACGCTGGTTGTAACTGTGCTGCTTCCGGAGCTTCCCTGCGTAACACTCAGCGACGCTGGCGAAGCAGTAACACTGAAATCGGCAGTGATCTGCTTCCATATGTCGGAGATGGGCGTGGCATTGGCAGCACTGCCTGCATGGGTAAGGCCGTACAGATCTTCCAGCGTGCGCAGAACGTTAAAGTGATTGATGGTCTCAGTGAACTGGCCTTGCTTGACCATGGGCCCCACAAAGATCGTGGCCACTTGGTTGCCGGAAGCGTTGTCGTCTTCGTCAAAGGTCAGGATAAAGAGGCTGTTGTGGGTCTGCGCAAATTGGATGTAACTGTTCAGGTGCTGCTGCAGCCAGGTATCGCCTTGGGCGATGGTCCCGTCGTGCATGTCGTCGTTAAGATTCGGGTCGATAAGGGAGATGGTTGGCAGGTTTGTGAAATCAGTTGGGAAACTTGTGAACGGCTGGTTCGCGGTCGCTGGTACGTTGGTGAAGTTGACCCAGGGAGCGTGTTTCTCGGCATAGGCTCCGGAAGTACACACCGTGGACCCGGCCGCCGGCAAGTCTTCCGAGAAGCCGGTGAAGTTCTGGCCGGCCGCAGCCAGCTCACTGGCTAGATTCTCGGTGGAGAAAGTGTGCGGGCAGGAATCGTCTGTAACTCCCTGGTTCGACCCTGAAAACAGGTCCAGGTAGTTGGGTTGGCTGGGATGCTCAACCGCGAACGATTGCGTAAACAGAGCGCCCTGTTGAGCAAGACTGTTGATAAAGGGCGCTGAGGACGAGCCGATAATCTGCGCGAAGGAATGGTTCTCTTCAATCACCACCACCACATGGTCAGGCGGTGTAATCCCAAAGATGTTGGTCCCTAACACAGTCAGTGCCATGGTCGCGCTATGAGTGATACCGCCGCCGGTGGCCGTTACAGTCACATTGGTGGTTCCCACCGTCGCCGTGCTGCTGGCTGTGAATGTGAGTGTGGAGCTGCCGCTGCCCGGCGCCGCGATCGAAGCCGGATTGAAGGTTGCCGTTACACCTGACGGTAAGCCTGACGCCGACAACGATACCGCAGAATTGAAGCCGCCACTCACGGTGGTAGAAACCGTGCTGCTGACGGAATTGCCATGAGTCACAGAGACATTGGAGGGCGAGGCACTCACAGCGAAGTTCGGCGCCGCGGCTGCATTGACGGTCAGAGCCACGGTTGTTGTGTGCGTGGTACCGCCGCCGGTGGCCGTCACCGTTACATTGGTGGCGCCGGTAGTCGCCGTGCTGCCGGCCGTGAAAGTGAGTGTGGAGCTGCCGTTGCCAGGCGCAGCAATGGAACTGGGGCTAAAGCTGGCGGTCACTCCCGATGGCAGGCCTGAAGCTGATAACGATATGGCTGAATTGAAGCCGCCACTGACTGTAGTAGAAACCGTGCTGCTTCCTGAGCCGCCCTGGGTCAGGGTAAGGCTGCTGGGCGAGGCGCTGACAGCGAAATCTGCAGTCGAGCTGGGGTTGAAAACGATATCCAGTACGGGGTGCAACTCAATCTGATTGGGAGCTGCGCCGGTCTGCCCATGGGGAAAGTCGAACATGCCCACGCCTGTGATCTGCACCGGGATATTTGCAGTCTGGAAACTTGTAGTAGCGGTGAACTTGGCGTCGAATTTCGCGCGCGCACTGGTGACGGCGGACAAAAACGGGCTGGATGAGCCAACGCACATGGGCGCGGGAATCTCCGTAATCATGGTGTTGCCCGAGGCATCCTGGATCACCAGGTGATAGTCCGAGTCAGATTCCAGTTTGAACAACGTCAAAGTTGCATTGATGACCCATAGTGTGGTTTCTGCCGGCGCCACGCGGTTGTTGGGTGGAATTGGACTGGGCGTGGCGAAGGCCCGCATGTTCACAATCGTGGTGCTCGTCGGAGCATTGAGACTGACCTTGCCGGCATCCGGATCGGTTCCCGTCTTGACAGACTCGCGCTCAACACCGCACTGTGCAAGAAGCGTGGAAGGAAAAACCAGAAGAGTGGCAAGGAACAGCAAGAGGGAACAGCGGAAACGCAGCATCATGGTGGCTCTCCAGAATGACTTTTTGTTTCCTGCTACTTCGCGTCAAAAACCTTAACAGAGAATCTATTCCCGAAAAAGTATTTTCACATTAAAGTTTCGTTAAATTCTCAAAATGGGAAAGACACAATCGATAAACCATCAGGTATCACTACTCATTTGTTCAGGGCTTCCTTGCCTGAGACCGGCAAGGCCGCTGCGCCTTGACATCTTAGGATCAGAGCAGCTCACTTCACTCGCGCGGCAGCCGATTACAGTCTGTCCAAAAGCCGCCATCAAGTGGGGCGGACTGCTGCCCCGCTTCCTGCTGGGATCGCATTGCCAGTCGTCCATTTCCCGACTAACATTTCTCAGCCATGAACCAATCGCGATTTGGAGCAAGGCTGGAGACAGAATTCCGCTCCCGGCGAGAGAAGAACTCACGATATTCGCTGCGTGCTTTTGCCGCCTTTCTGAAGACTGACCACTCAACGCTGTCGCAGATTTTGCGTGGCGTCAGGCGTCCACCCACGCGCGCCGTTCGCGCCTGGGGCAGGAAACTTGGCATGGACCCGGAGGAAGTGGCGGTTTACATCGCCGCCGAACACGTGACTGACTCGTCCAGCGCCGAGCGAATGGAACACCTGCGACATTGGACTGCCGAAGCCATAGCCGTTGTCTCTGATCGCGCCCACTGGCGCATCCTGGAATTAACGCGGATTCAGGACTTTACTCCCGATTGCCGAAGGATTGCCACTGAGCTCAGCCTGAGCGTGGATCAGGTAAATGTGGTCTTGAGTCGGTTGCTCCGGCTGCGCTTGATTGAGCTTAATCATTACGGTGAATGGAAAGGCCTGGCTGGGCCGCGAATCGGCGAGCCCGAATTCCGAAGGCTCGCGCTGAAACGCGTGCAACAGAAGGCTGCAGAAGACAGGGTTCGGTTGGTGTGACGGGAAATCATTAGAAGAAGGAAGACAATATGAGCGATCCAGTGATGCAGTTTCAAATCATCTCCAAGACGCCGGAGGAGACAGCAAAATTTTATTCCAGCTTATTTGGCTGGAAGGTGAATGCAGACAATCCGCTGGGCTACCGCCAAATCAACACTGGATCCGCAAATGGCATTCAGGGCGGAATCTGGCCGGCGCCTCCGCAGTCCCATACCTTTGTTCAGTTATTTATGGCGGTGGAGGATGTAAAAGCGTCAATTGTCAAAGCAGAAAAGCTGGGCGCCAAACTGATTATTCCTGCTACGGTGCTGCCAGAAGGCGACGAGATGGCGGTAATGCATGATCCTCAGGGAATGTCCTTCGGATTGTGGCGGCGAAAAGTCAGCATTTAGTCAGCAAGATCAGGCCGGCCAAAAATCCGCGGTGGCTCGTGGCGTTCTGCGTTGCAACCCCAATGTGCGCGTGATCGTCTCATTTAAAAAGGGGGATAGACATGCCAACGAAGAAATCAGGAGGACGCAAGTACAGCAAGAAGGCCGGCCAGGAAGTGCGTACGGAGATGCATCACATGCGCTCCGGCATGCACAAAGTCAAGAACCGCAAACAGGCAATTGCGATAGGTCTCTCCAAAGCCCGGCAGAAAGGGGTCAAGGTGCCGAAGAAGGCTGCGTAACGCGCACGCACGGTAAGATCAAGTGGGCACGCTTTGCGGCGTCCTCTATTTGTTGTTTTCAGTGGAAACAAGTGGAATCAGTGGCAAGTTTTACTTCGTCGGCTTTGATTCGCTCTTAGTTTCGCTCTTGCTCTCCGTCTTCTTCGCTTCAGATTTCTCGGTTGTCTTGGCTGCTCCATCGGCCGGGGTGGAAGAAGATCCAGAGTCACCGGAAGAGCCCTTGCGCGCGTAGTCGGTCACATACCAGCCGCTGCCCTTGAACTGCACCGCCGGAGAGGACAGCAATTGCTCAACCTGTCCACCGCATTCCGGGCACTTCTTTACCCGTGCATCAGAAAACTTCTGGTGGATTTTTTCAAACCGGTGCTTGCATTTTTTGCACTGGTATTCGTAGATAGGCACTCGGAATCCCTTGTATTTGCAGAGCGTCTGCTGTTGTCCATTGTAGGGTGAGCGTCGAATCAGGGTCAACGGAACGCGGGCGCCGAGCGGTTTTCAGCTACCGATTACCGTTCAGGTAGAGTATGCTCACCCTTACCCCAGGGGGTTCGCCATGCGCTTCTGTATTCGCTGCCTGGTTTCTATTGCCCTTTTGAGCGGAACACTTTGGTCTCAATCAAGTGCTCCCGCGTCTGCGACACAGCAACTATCCACAAAGCCAAGTGCATCAGCGTCAACTGTTGAAGCTCAGGCATCCGACTCTCCTACCGCCGTTCTCAGGGTCCAGACCCGGCTAGTGATCATAGACGTGATCGCCCACGACAAGAAAGGTCAAATCGTAACCGATCTGCGGGAGTCCGACTTCAAAGTAAAGGAAGACGGGAAACAGCAGAAGGTCAGCGTCTTCGTCTTCCAGCAGCCCATTGCGCCGGAGAGGGTTGAGCCTGCGCAGTTGGCATCATTGCCGTCCAACGTTTATCGCAACAGCCCGCATTTCAAAGCCAACAGCGCATTGAACGTGATTCTGCTGGACGGTCTCAATAGCACGCTGCTGAATCAATTCTACGTGCGTGCAGAGATGGTCAAGTTCTTGGAAAAGCTCCCCCAGGGCCAGCCTATCGCCATCTATGCCCTGGGAAGAAAGCTCCACCTGCTCCAGGATTTCACCACGGACCTCACGGAGCTGAAACGAATCATCCAGACCTTCAAGGGGGAAAGCTCACACGTTCACAACAATCCCACGGGGACAGTTGAAGCTCCCATGACTCTCACGGGCTTCGCTGCCCAAGTAGCTCAGACATGGGCCCCTGCGCTCAAGGCACAAATGGAAGATTTTGCCCAGGAAACCGGGTCAGACCAGATGGACATGCGGATCCAGTACACCACGGCCGCACTGGCCTCGTTAGCGCGCATGCTGGCCGGATACCCGGGAAGAAAGAATCTCATCTGGATCACCGAATCCATTCCGGTGCACATGTTCGCAAATGCCGGGCAGATGACGATTCAGTCGTCAGTGGACGGCCAGGCGCATCCAGAGCGGATTTCGCCCGATGGTGCAAGCGCTGCCCGGACCCACCGCAGCTATGACACTCAGCTTGCCTTGATTTCCAACCTGTTTGCGGACGCGCAGGTTGCTGTGTATCCGATCGACGCTCGAGGCCTGGTCGGTAGTCCGTTTTTCAATCCTGCTAACAACGTGAGCGGCCAGGGCGCGATGGGAGGGTTGGCGACGGAGAGCGAGGGCAAGCAGGCGGAAGAGTTGTTTGAGGCCCACACCAACATGCTGGATATTGCCGATAAGACCGGAGGAAAGGCTTACTACAACCGTAACAACATTGAAGGCGCGCTGCTCAGCGATATGCAGGATGGTTCCACTTACTACACCGTGGGATATTACCCGGAAAACAAAAACTGGGATGGCAGATTTCGTAAGATTCAGATCAGCGTAAATCGTCCGGACGTGAAAGTCCGCTACCGCATAGGTTATTTTGCTTTGGACCGCGCCCTCTATGGGAAAGCGCACCCGGAGCAGCGGAACTTTGATTTCAGCCAGGCGCTGGACCCGAATGCCCCCATAGCCACGGCGCTCCAGTTTGAGGTTTCAGTGGTGGCTCCGTCCGCGCAGACGCAAAACAAACTTGTAGTCAAATATGCCATCGATCCCCATCAGCTTTATTTTGAGAACGCCAATGATGGGTTGCGTCATGGGCAAATAGATTGCGCTGCTCGCATGTTCTCCGCCAAAGACATCGATCATCCCCTAAATACTCAGGCCAGCCACATGGAAGCCGCACTCAAGCCGGAGGTCTTTGAGAGAATCAATCGCTCCTGGTTTCCCTGTCAGTTGGCGATCGAGGTTCCCCCGGGCCAATACTTTTTGCGTCTAGCTGTTCGCGATAACCTGACCGGACTATTGGGCTCGCTGAATGCCCAGGTCGTAGTACCTGTAGTCGACGTGGCCAGGAATCCGTCATTACAAAAATAAGAGTTGTCACCGGCAAAGCCCATAATTCAAGTCTTGCTCTAAACTTTAAACCATCATGATTGAAGATCAGCCGAGCAAGACTGCGCAGCGTGTTGCCTGGCGCAGGGCCGCCCATCAACTCTGGGACAGTCCACGAGTTTTCGAGGATCCTGTGGCGCTCAAGATCATAGGCTCGGAGGAAGCAGGAAAGCTGGAACGCTCGCGGCCATCAGACTCGACGGCGGGGCAATATCTGCGTGCCTTCATCGTCGCACGCAGCCGCTATGCAGAAGATCAACTGGCCGACGCGGTCAGGCGAGGCACCAGGCAATATGTTGTCCTGGGAGCTGGTCTGGATACCTTTGCCTGCCGCAATCCCTTTGAGGGAGTGCGTGTCTTTGAGGTAGACCACCCGGCCACGCAAGCGTGGAAGCGCACGCGCCTGGTATCGGGGGGCATTTCCGCACCGGCGTCGCTGACCTTCGTGCCTGTTGATTTCGAAAAGGAGACGCTGGCCCAGGGTCTTGACCATGCCGGGTTCAAGGCGAACCAGCCGGCATTTTTCTCCTGGCTGGGAGTCACTCCTTATCTGGCGCGGGAGACCGCGCTGGCCATTTTGCAATGGCTCATCTCTGCCTGTTCCAGCAACGGTATTGTCTTCGATTACGTGGTCCCGCGTTCGTCTTTAGGTCCTTTGAGCCGTGTGGCTTTTGATCTGCTGGCCAATCGCGTGGCCGCCGCGGGTGAGCCGTTCGTAGGATTTTTTGATCCCCAGGAGTTGGCCCGCGACCTGAGGAAAATGGGCTTTGAGCACACAGAGGATCTTGATGCGGAAAAGATCAACGCTCGTTATTTCACCAGCCGCGGAGACGGACTCCAGGTGGCGGGTCCGGGGCGCCTGATGTGCGCGAAGGGGCAGTAATTCGCAAAATTATGATCTAGACTTTCCAAATGGCGGAAGCGCGCAATTCAGGTGTGCTGTACATCGTGGCTACGCCCATTGGCAACCTGGAAGACATTTCTTATCGGGCTGTGCGCATTCTCAAGGATGCCGACCTGATTGCGTGCGAAGACACGCGGCAGACGCGAAAGCTGCTGGATCATTACGGCATTAAAAAGCCGATGATCAGCTACCACGAGCACAATGAGGTGCATCGCGCTCAGGAACTAATTGAGAAACTGGAGGCAGGCGCAGCCGTAGCCCAGGTCTCTGATTCGGGAATGCCCGGTATCTCCGATCCTGGTTATCGGGTGGTAAAGCTGGCTATTGAGCACAGGATTCCGGTTGTGCCGGTTCCCGGTCCCTCCGCCGTGATTTCTGCCCTGGCCGCCAGCGGTCTGGCTACGGACGCATTTGAATTCCGCGGCTTTTTGCCCGCCAAAGCGGGACAACGACGAACAGCGCTTGAAGAGATGCGCGCATTGCGCCACACCCTGGTCTTGTATGAAGCTCCGCACCGCATTCTGGAATCATTGGAAGATATGGTGCATATTCTTGGGGCCCAGCGCCCGGTGGTGATTGCGCGTGAGCTCACCAAAATGCACGAGGAGTTCATTCGCGGCACAGCAGAGAAAGTTTTGAGCGTGGCGCGGCAACGCGAGCTGAAAGGCGAAATCACACTGCTGGTAGGAAGGGCTGAAGGCTCACAGTCCTCCACGCCGAAACAGGACCTGCGCGCCCGGCTGGAACAGGTGATGCGCGAGCAGAAGCTGGATGAAAAATCAGCGCTGAAAATCCTGGCGAAAGAAACCGGACAATCGAAGAGCGAGGTCTATCGCGAAATACAGCGGAAAAAACCTTACCGCTGATCACACTGATAAGCAATGATCAGTGCGAATCAGTGGCGTCACAGTCATCAGTGGTATTTTTGCTATTTCTCGTCAGCACTCGACGTATGGTCATGCACGATACGCCAGCCGTTCTGCAAGCGCTTTAAGATCAAAGTGAATAATCCATGCGGCGTCTTGCCGTCAGACATGCTGAGCTGCCACTTTCCCGTGACTACCGCCGCACGAGGTGCAAGTAGATCGATGTTCAAATCCTGGAATTCCAGTTGGCCCATTTGTTTTCCCGTACCCTGATAGTTGCGCTGATATCTCTGCAGCGCCGCCTGCCAGCTTTTGGCAACGTTTCCGCCAGAAAAGAACGTCAGGTCGGGTGAGTGCCAGTAACCGTCCATAAAGCCCTCCAGGTCGCCCCTGTTCCAGGCTTCGACTTGGGCCACCAGGAGATGCTTGATTCCCTCTTCAGCCTGCTGCCGGCTTTCTTTGGCAGCGTCAGCCTGTTGACTGGTGGGCTGATTCCGGTTCTCGGGCGTCGATTGCGAAAGTCCCCGGGGAGCCTGGCATAGGACCAGGATGAGAAGGATCACAATGGCGGAGGCAGTGAGATTGCGCTTCATGGGACGGCATTGTAAGCCGTTCCAGGTTGTTGTTTCAGGTTCTTTTTACGCCAAATTGGGGTTCAAGGGAGTGTCTCGGGACGATTCGGCCATGCTAAGGTAGGCGCCGAGCGATCTTTGGGTACATCGGTGCGTTGACCAGACGAAAAAATTACTGTATTTTTCGCCTCACGTGGGTTTAATTTCTTAAAGACACGAAAACAGAGTCAAGCGCAGGATTCCACCTTCCCCCGAAAGGCTTGAAGAGCGCCGGAGATTCGCAGAGTGGAAGATCGGATGTCCATCCAAACCGTCGGCAGATACGAAATTATTGGCGAGCTTGGACGCGGCGCCATGGGCGTGGTGTACAAGGCGCAGGATCCAACCATTGGACGTACGGTCGCCCTCAAGACCATGCGGCTGGACGTGCATGGGCTGGAAACTGAGGACGTGCTGCGCCGCTTCAAGAACGAGGCCCGCGCCGCCGGCCTGCTCAATCATCCCAACATCGTCACCATCTACGACGCAGGCGAACAGGACGGAATGTTCTATATCGCCATGGAATTCATTGAGGGGACTACACTTCAGCAGATCCTGGTCGACAAGCACATTTTGCCGCCGGAAGAGGTCATCCAGATTTGTCGCGATGTAGGCAGGGCCCTGGATTACGCGCATGCCAACGGGATCATTCATCGCGACATCAAACCGGCGAACATCATGATCACACCCGGCGGGACAGTGAAGATCATGGATTTTGGCATAGCCAAAGCCGGAGGCGGGATGACCAGCACGGGCCAGGTGCTGGGGACGCCAAACTATATGTCTCCGGAGCAGGTGAAAGGCAAATTGCTGGATGGCCGGTCCGATCTGTTCAGTTTTGGCGTGGTGCTGTACGAGATGATCACCGGCGAAAAACCATTCGTCGGCCAGAACGTAACCACCATTATTTATAAGATCGTCCATGAAAACCCCACCGCTCCACGCGATCTGGATGTGAGTATTCACCCCGGCATGAGCCTGGTGGTAACCAAGGCCCTGGCTAAATTGCCGGACGAGCGGTATCAGTCAGGGTCTGAGCTAAGCCAGGACATGGAGAATTACAAATCGGTGGGTTCCAGTTTGAATCCTACCGCTGTGCTGCCG
>DATDGH010000714.1:0-11654 GCA_036522215.1 Candidatus Angelobacter sp.
AATGGCTGACGGAGGAGTACGCAATCAGCTTCTTCAGGTTGGGCTGCACCAGTGCCACCAGCGCGCCATAAATGATGCCAATGATAGCCAGCGTGTTGATCCAGGGCGCGTGCCGCTGGGCTTCGGCGGGAAACAGGCCGACGTTGAAGCGCAACAAACCGTAGGTACCCATCTTCAGTAAAACGCTGGCGAGCAGGAGCGAGCCTGCCGTGGGCGCTTCGACGTGGGCATCGGGCAGCCAGGTGTGCAGCGGGAAAAGAGGAACCTTTACAGCGAAGGCAATAAAGAAGCCCAGAAACAGCCATTGGATTGCCTCTGGGGTGGCGTGTCCGGCGGCGATCCAGTTCCGCACCTCGACATAATCGAAGGTGCCCGCGTGGGTGTATAGCCATATCACCGCCGCCAACATGAAGACAGAGGCGACCATGGTGTATAGGAAAAATTTGACGGCGGCGTAGATGCGACGCTCGTGTCCGTACATGCCGATCAGCAACGCCATGGGGATCAGCGTGGCTTCCCAGAAAACGTAGAAGAGGAACAGATCTAGCGCCAGGAAGACGCCAATCATGGCAGTCTCCAGCAGCAGGAAGAGCACGAAGAATTCTTTTACTCGATCGTGGATCGAATTCCATGAAACCAGCACGCCCAGTGGAACCAGAAACGTGGTGAGCAGGACGAGCCACATGGAGATCCCATCTGCGCCCATGTGGTAGTGAATCACCTGCCCAATCCACGGATGATTCACTTCGAACTGGAAGCCCGGTTGGCCGGCGTGATAGGTGAAGGGAAGATAGAGCGAGAAAGCAAATGCTAGTATCGAGATGATGAGTGCGGTCCAGCGGATGTTCTTATCGTTGCGCGGCATCAGCATCAGCAGGATAGCGCCCGCTGTGGGAATAAATGTGACCAGGGTGAGGATGGCGGTATTCATTTACCCACCCCCAGCCAGATCATGTAGGCAATCACAACCGCTCCTCCAGCCGCGACCCACGCAGCATAAGAGCGGATATTGCCGGACTGCATCTGGCGCAGGCCACGACCTAAGCGTTGTGACGCTGAAGCTGCGCCGTTCACTGTGCCGTCGATGATCTCCTGGTCGACACCTCGCCAGAAGACATACGTGGAGAGCGCCAGCAAAGGCTTGACGAAGAGCAGGTTGTAACCTTCATCAATGTGGTATTTGTGTAAAACCAAGAGATAGATTCCGTGGATGCGCGCCGTGATTCGATCAGGCAATTCGGGTCGTTTGTAGTAGAGCAGCCAGGCGAAGAGGAAGCCAATCGTGGCGGCAACAACTGAGATTCCTGCAAAAATCCATTCGAGTTTTGCTGATCCCTCGCCGGCTTCAGCCGCGAGCGGAGCCTGAATTGCCGGCGCCAGGAAATGCTCAAAATGATTAAAGCCTCGCATCGCTTCGGGAATACCTACCCACCCGCCAACAATCGAGAGAACTGCCAGAATTACCAGCGGCGCCAGCATGATCCAGGGCGACTCATGTACACCGCCGTGTCCATGTTCTTCTGCTTCATGTCCATGAGAGTGAGCCGCCGGAGCATGCTGCGCCTGTGCGGGCGCGTCTGCTTGGTGAGCTTCTTCGCCAATGTCCACTTCTCCCAATCGCAGATCGCCAAAGAAGGTCATGAACCATAGCCGGAACATATAGAAGGAGGTAAGCAGCGCAGTAACGACTCCAATAAACCAAAGGATTGGACTGTTGAGATAAGTTCTCCACAGAATTTCATCTTTGCTGAAGAAGCCGCTCAGGGGAGGGAAGCCGGCAATAGCAAATGTGGCTACCGTCATTACCCAGAAAGTAACCGGAATCAGCTTGCGCAGGCCGCCCATGCGGCGCATGTCCTGTTCGCCGCCGATTGCGTGAATCACTGATCCGGCGCCCAGGAACAACAGCGCTTTGAAGAATGCGTGGGTCATCAGGTGGAAGATGCCGGCCGTATACGCAGCCACGCCACAGGCCAGAAACATGTAGCCGAGTTGAGAAACAGTTGAGTAGGCGAGCACGCGCTTGATGTCCGTCTGTGCCATGCCCATGGTGGCGGCAAAAATCGCGGTAAGAGCGCCGATCAGCGCAACTACCTCCAATGCGTGTGGAGCACGGCTAAAAATGGCGCTGGAGCGCGCAATCATGTAAATACCTGCAGTGACCATGGTGGCGGCGTGAATGAGTGCCGAGACCGGTGTTGGGCCTTCCATGGCATCGGGCAGCCAGACATAGAGCGGGATCTGCGCGGATTTTCCGGTGGCGCCTACCATCAGCAGAAGAGCCGTCGTGGTCAGGATTCCCCAGCCCAGTTCAGGCTTGACGAAGGAGAGACCGTTGAAGACCGCATCGAAGTTGAGTGAATGAAACTGCCCGATCAGCAAAAACATTCCCAAGAGAAATCCGAAGTCGCCAATACGATTGACGATGAATGCCTTCTTGCCTGCGTCGGCGGCAGAATCCTTGTGAAAGAAAAATCCAATCAGAAGGTAAGAAGCCAATCCCACACCTTCCCAGCCCACAAACATCAGCAGGTAGTTGTTCGCCAACACCAGCGTAAGCATGAAAAACATGAAAAGGTTCAGATAGGAGAAGAAGCGGTAGTAGCCGCCTTCATGGGCCATGTAGCCGACTGAGTAGATATGGATCAGGAAGCCCACTCCGGTAACAATCAGCATCATCACCGTCGAGAGGCGGTCAAGATAGAAGCCAAACGGTGCGTGGAAGCTGCCGGCTGAGATCCAGTTGCCCAGGTTCTGGATATACGGCTCTGTATGGCCCCACCACCGCATCGCTGCCCACACCGCATAGGCAAATGACGCTGCAGTAAACAACAACGCCACCGCAGACACCATGCTGTTTTTGAAGCGGCGTCCGAACAGACCATTGATGGCCGCGCCCATAAGCGGGAGCACGGGGATGATCCAAAGATTGAGAGCAGGCTGATTCATAGTTTGAGCAGGTTCACCCGGTCAACATTCAAGGTTTCGCGCGTCCGGAACACAGCGATGATGATGGCCAGACCCACAGCCGCTTCGGCGGCCGCTACCACCATGACGAAAAACACGAATACCTGGCCATCCAGTTGCTTGAACTGATTGGCAAAAGCCACAAAGCTCAGGTTCACCGCGTTCAGCATCAGCTCAATGGACATGAAGATGGTGATGATGTTTCTCTTGAGCAGAAACGCAGAAACGCCCAGGCAAAAAAGAATTGCGCTTAAGATCAGGTACCAGTAAAGCGGGACCACCTAACTCTCCTTCCGGGCGAGGACTACAGCGCCCATAATGGCGATCAGAATCAGCACCGAAGTGATTTCAAAGGGCAGCAAAAACTTCTGAAATAACAGACTGGCGAGGCTGTGCGTGTTATCAGGCTGGGGCACGAAGTTTCCGATGGTGACAGGATTGAAATGTTTATCGTCTCTGAACATCAGGTAGACGATCATTCCCGCCAGCAGCACCACACCAGGGCCACCCACCCACAAGGCAACATGACTGCCTCGGGTTCGTTCTTCCGCACCTGCATTCAGCAGCATGATGACAAACACAAACAAAACCATGATTGCGCCGGCATAGACAATGATCTGGACCGCAGCCACGAATTCCGCCCCGAGAAGCAGATAAATCAGGCTGAGCGCTCCCATCACCACCACCAACGATAGAGCGCTGTTGATGGGATGGCGCTGGGCCAGCAGGTTGATCGCGCCTCCCACGCAGATGAGGGCGAAGACGATAAATAAAACCTGGTGAACCATCTGCTTATGCCCTGAGTGCCACGATCAAGCTCGTGACCATAATGTTGGCAATGGCCAGCGGCAGCAGGAACTTCCAGCCAAAGGCCATGAGTTGGTCGTAACGGAAGCGCGGCAACGTCCCGCGAATCCAGATGTACAGAAACATGAAAAAGAAAATCTTCAGTGAAAACCAGAAGACCGGCAGCAACGATTGGACCAGTGGCGGACCAAATAGCGGACCATGCCACCCGCCAAAAAACAGCAGAGTAGCAAGGCAGCCGACCGTAATCATATTGACGTATTCAGCCATGAAAAACATGGCGAACTTCATCGAGCTGTATTCCGTGTGGTATCCGGCTACCAGTTCGGTTTCAGCTTCCGGCAGATCAAAAGGTATGCGGTTGGTTTCGGCAAAAGCCGCCATCAAATAAATGAAGAAGGCGATGAATTGCGGAAATATGTACCAGCGCGGCAGAAAGCCGATCCAACTGCCTCTCTGTGTATCTACAATATGGCGCAGACTGAAGCTTCCTGCCAGGATCAGCACGCCCACCAGCGACAACCCCAGTGCCAGTTCGTAGCTGATCATCTGGGCGCTGGCGCGGAGGGAGCCGAGCAGAGCGTACTTGCTGTTGGACGACCAGCCTGCCAGGGCAACACCATAAACGCCAATCGAGGTAACGCCCAGGATGATCAGGAGGCCGATGTTAATGTCCGTAGTAGGGCTGCCTGGTTGGGTGACGCCGGTGATCTGTAATGCAGTGTTGGTCCCGTGGACCGTAATGGTTTCGCCGAAGGGAATCACTGCAATGGAGATCAGGGACGTGGTCAAGGCCAGAGCGGGCGCAAGAATATAAAGGAACTTATGCACCGCGTCCGGTACCATGTCCTCCTTGAGGATGAATTTAATTCCATCGGCCAAAGGCTGCAGCAAGCCAAAAGGCCCCACTCGCGTCGGCCCCCAGCGATTCTGGATGCGCCCTACAACCTTGCGCTCCAGCCAGGTCATATAGGCCACACCGGTCAGCATGAGAAATACGACCAGCAGTATTTTCACTACGGCGGCAATGAGAAAAGCAGTCATTAGTATTTAGTGGTTAGTATTTAGCTAAGTCACGTTAGTCGGTTCGTCCAGTTACTCCCCTGAGCACACGCGGCGCTTGCAAAGCCGCAAGATTTAATGTTTCGCTACTGATCCAGATTGCACGAAAAGTAAGCGCCTCGAGATTTTGCTAAATACTAACTACTAAGTACTAAATACTGATCTTCTGCGATCTGCTCTGCCCTACCACTTCAATGCCTTTAGTCCCGCGAATTCCATCCAGCGAAATCGAGACTGAGAACGGTGCAATGGCCGGGACGTTTGCGTTGGCTGTGTCCCAAAGCACTTCGACTTTCCAGTACTCCGGTTGTACTTCGTAAGACAATGGTTGCAGCTTTACCGGTGCGCCGCCCCTCGCCTCCCGCGGTTTATCCCCAGTCACTGTCAGCACCAGGCTTCCCGGCGTCGCCCCCGGCGCCACAACAGCTTTTCTGAAGTCCAAAGGGACCCAACTCTGTTGTTGGCCCGAACCCATTCGTGACTCACCTTGCGTGCAAACAGTCTTTTGTTCGGTACTAAATCCTGATTTCGTCAGTCCGCCATTACCCCTGTGTCTACCGGCTTTGCGCGCCGGTTCTCGATCACAGTATTCAAAATGCGGGAATAACTTCCGAGCGCGCCTGAGGTAAAGAGCGTGTCGTTGGCGGGCTTAATCTGCACCAGCCCATTACCCGGCCCGGCACTGCTTTTCTCCGCGGAGACGACGTGCTGATCGTTGCCGGCAACCAGTCCCAATCTGGAAAATTCATAGCCCGGCACCAGGCGCTGGATTTCATCCAGGATGGCCATGGGATCAAAGGGGCTGAGGCGGGGCTCAAGATTATTGGCAGCGAGCCAGATAGCGTGACGATCCGCCTCACCGGACTGCGCTCCGCGCGATTGCCCCATATCGGCATGCACGCCGCCGCCAAAGGGAACCAGCTTGCGAACATCGGCGCCCAGGCGCTCTGCCAGACGAACCATGATCTCGAACTCGCTCTTGACTCCGCCGACGTCCCCGGCCTTTTTCAGTAGCTGAACATCACCGCAGGTATTGGTGAAGGTCCCGGATTTTTCATAAGCTGACCCCACGGGCAGTAAAACCTGAGACCAGGAACGCGAACCGGTAGAAAGAAATCCCTCCTGCGCGCTCCTGTTTTGGAAAAATGTCAGGGCATCCATGACGGCAGCGGCTCCATCCACCAGTTCTACAGCCAGGTCATCACCGGAGCTTGTACCCACGGCCAGCAGAGCGACCAGGCGACCTTCTTTGGCTGCTTGCAACATCTCGGCGGCGCTTAAGCCTTTCTCGGGCGGCAGCGCGCCCCATTCATCGGTGAACTTATTCGACCCAGCCATTGCCGTGTAGCCTGGGAGCAAGTCCGGGTAAAGACCCATGTCCGCAGCACCGCGTGAGTTGGCATAGTCGCCCAGGCAGATGGATTTTGCGCGGATACCGCCCCCAAATTTCACCAGCATCGCAATGTCTGCCCCGCGCAATTCAGAACCGAAGATGATGATGAGTCCTGCTTGAGCGCGCAGTTCGTCACGAACTCGTTTGAGGGCCTCATTGGAAACAGTTGGACTGGTCAGCGATCCTGCAGCAGCATCGTCACCGTTCAGGAAAGCAACGAATCTGCCTTCTCGCCCTTCAGGAATTTGCAGAAATGCGGCAGCCTGGCGCCGCAGCTTGATGTCGCGGGAGTTGACGACAAACAATTTGGCATTGTTGAGCCGCACGTTGGTGCGGATATTCCAGGCCAGCAGTGGATGTTGTTCTGTAGGATCGTTCCCGATCAGCAGAATGGCCGGCGCACGGGCCACATCGCGCATACTGGCGGTCGCGTCCTGCTTTCCTGCCAACGCGCGGGCAAAGGAGGCAAAATCAGCCGTGCGGCGGTGATCAATGTTGTTGGTGCGCAACACGGTGCGAGCAAATTTTTGCAACAGATAATTTTCTTCGTTGGTCGTGCGATTCGAACCGATTATGCCGATCGCCTGTCCGCCTTTGGTGTCGCGAATCTCTTGGAGCCGTTTACTCACGTGCTCGATGGCTTCTTCCCACGTTGTCGGAACAAGCCTGTCATCCTTGCGAACCAGCGGCGTCCGCAGGCGTGTCGGGTGATCAAAGAAATCAAAGGCATAGCGTCCTTTAATGCAGAGAAAATCGCCATTGATTCCGCTCTTGTCACGGTTATCGCCGCGAACAATGTCCATTCCCGTATCTGAGCAACGGACGCCAAGCGTGGTCTTGCATCCATCGCCACAATGGGTGCAGACAGTTCCAACGTGTTTCATCTCCCAGGGCCGAGTCTTGTAACGGTATGCGCCCGAGGTCAGCGCTCCCACCGGACAGATGTCAATGCACATACCGCATTCTTCGCATTCGAGATGGTCGTCGTGGTTGGGCGCAATCACCGAACCTGAAGCCCGGTTCTGAACGCCCAGTGCCCAGACATCCATGCCCTCACCGCACACACGCACACAGCGATAACAGAGAATGCAACGCGGACGATCAAAGAAAACCACCGGTGACCACTGCTGCTCCTCTTTGTGCAGCTTGCCTTCCATGTAGCGCGATTCCGCCGCGCCGTACTTGAAAGTCATGTCCTGCAACTCGCACTCGCCGCCTGCATCGCATACCGGACAGTCCAGCGGATGGTTGCCCAGCAGTAGCTCAATCATGGATTTGCGCGCCTGCCGAACTTCGTCGGAGGTAGTGGTGACCGCCATGCCATCCGTGATCTGCACCGTGCACGCAGTCTGGAGCTTGGGCATCTTTTCAATGCGCACCAGGCACATGCGGCAGGCCGCCTGCAGCGACAAGCCAGGGTAGTAGCAGAATGATGGCACTTCAATGCCCACAGCCTTGCAGGCTTCGATCAACAGAGTGCCTGCGGGCGCCACGATATGCTTGCCATCAACCGTGATGGTTACGTTTTTTACATCACTCATAAAAATCTTTCATCACGCCAAGACCGGCAGTTCCTTAATGCTGCTCTCCGGCTCAAATGGGCACGGCCTGCCCTCCAAATGTGCTTCGAATTCATCGCGCCATTTATCCACGATGGACATCGTTGGGATTGCAGCCGCGTCGCCCAGCGGACAGAATGTTCGTCCCAGCATGTTCTGGGCCAGGTATTTGATGTTGTCGATGTCTTTTTTCAACCCACCGCCATTGTGAAAGCGGGTAAGAGTCTTCTTCAGCCAGTCAGTGCCTTCGCGGCAGGGAATGCACCAGCCGCAGCTTTCGTGCTGGTAGAACTTCATGATGCGCAATGCAAACTTGACCATGCAGGTCTGGTCATCCACCATGACGACGCCGCCGGATCCCAGAAACTCACCCCGTTTGCTGAACGAATCAAAATCCATGTTCAGCTGCTCGGCCTCTGCGGCCGTGAGCACGAATGTGGACGAGCCGCCAGGGACCACGGCTTTCAACTTGCGTCCGTTGGGGATGCCACCGCCAACGTCGTAGATCAACTTCTTCAGCGGATAGCCAAGCGGCAGTTCGTAAACGCCGGGATGATTGATGTGACCACTTAAGCAAAAAAGGCGTGTGCCGCCATTCTTTGGCGGGCCGAGGTCGGCGAATTTCTGGCCACCCATCAGGATGATGTGCGGAACTGCGGCAATGCTTTCAGCGTTGTTGATCACCGTGGGGCCGCCCCACAGGCCGACCACAGCAGGGAACGGCGGGCGAATGCGTGGAATTCCGCGCTTGCCCTCCAGCGACTCCATCAGCGCCGACTCTTCGCCCACTTCATAGGCCCCGGCGCCTGTATGCCAGTAGACATCAAAATCTTTTCCGCTACCGAAGATGTTCTTGCCGAGAAAGCCCTTAGCGTAGGCATCCGCCAGCGCCTTGCGCGTGATGTCCACCAGGTAGCGATACTCGCCGCGAATGTAGATATAGCCGACCTTCGCGCCCACTGCCAGCCCCGCGATGATCACTCCTTCGATGACCGAGTGCGGATCGTGCTCCAGGATCAAGCGGTCTTTGCAGGTGCCGGGTTCGCTCTCATCGCCATTGACCAGGATGTACTTGGGTTTTGCCGAGTCCTTAGGTACAAAGGACCATTTCATCCCGGTAGGGAAACCTGCGCCGCCGCGTCCGCGCAGGTTCGAAGCTTTCACTTCGTTGATGATCTGGTCAGGCTGCATTTCGAGCGCTTTGCGCACGGCCTTGTAGCCGTCCAACTCCAGGTGATGCTCGATGTCGGCAGCGCCTTTGCCAAAGCGCTGCGAGACAATGCGCACCTCATCGGGATGGGAAACTAAATCAGCCATTTGTGTTTAGTGAGTCAGGCCCTTACCTTGTTGTCCTTTTGGCATACGAATCCAGCAGAACTTCCATTGCATCTGGTGTCAGCTTTTCATGGAAGTCATAGTTCACTTGCACCGCCGGGGCCCAACTGCATGCGCCGATGCACTCAACTTCCTCCAGGGAAAAAGCGCCGTCCCCTGTTACCTGTTTGTGTCCGATCCCCAGGTGATGCTTGCAACGATCCAGCAGCTCTTCTCCGCCACGTAGCATGCAGGAAATGTTGGTGCACACCTGTACGTGATACTTGCCCATGGGCCGCGTGTGCAGCATGGAGTAGTAGCTGATGACGTTGCGGACTTCCAGTTCAGTCAAATCCGTCTTTTTTGCGATGTGCGCGATGGCCTCGTCGGTCACATATCCCAACTCGTCCTGGGTATAGAGCAACATGGGAACGAGGAATGACCGCTTGGTTGGATACTGGGTCATCTTCTCGTCGAAGAACTTGTCGAGTTGTTCAGAAATGACAGGCATCGTTATCGATCGATTTCGCCGAGCACAATGTCAATGCTGCCAATCGCTGCCACCACATCCGCGATCAACTTTCCTTCGCACATTTTCGAGAGGGCCTGCAAGTTTACGTACGATGGCGAGCGCATGTGGACGCGCATGGGTTTAGCCGTTCCGTCGCTCACCACGTAATAGCCCATCTCGCCGCGTGGCGATTCAATCGCTTGATAGACCTCGCCCGCGGGCACCGTGAATCCTTCCGTCACAATCTTGAAGTGGTAAATGAGCGCTTCCATCTCCGTTTTCATCTTTTCCCGGTCGGGGAGAACCACTTTGGGCGCGTCGGCTTTGGTTGGACCGGAAGGCAGTCCCTCCAGGGCCTGCTTGGCGATCTCTCGTGATTGGCGCAATTCCTGCACCCGGCAGAGGTAACGCGCCCAGACGTCGCCGTCTTTCGAGACCGGCACTTTAAATTTGAATTTTTCGTAGCTGCAGTAAGGCATATCGCGGCGCAGATCGAAATCCACGCCACTGGCGCGCAAGGACGGTCCAGTCACGCCGAGCGCAATAGCGTCTTCTGCACTCAAGTGAGCGACATCCTTGAGCCGGCCAATGAAAATCCGGTTACCGGTCAGCAGGTTCTCGTATTCATCCACGCGCTCCGGGAAAATATCCAGGAATTTCTTAACCTTATCAAAGAATCCGAGTGGCGGATCAAGGGCTAGGCCGCCGATGCGGAAATAAGAGGTCATCATGCGCTGGCCGCTGACCATTTCGTAAATCCGCAGCAAGTCTTCGCGTTCGCGGAAGCAATAGAGGAAGACCGACATGGCGCCTATGTCCATGGCATGCGTTCCCAGCCAGACCAGATGCGAGCTGATGCGCTGCAACTCAGCCAGCATTACGCGAATCCATTGGGCTCGCGCAGGTATTTCCAGCCCCAGCAGCTTTTCCACTGCCAGCACATAGCAGAGGTTGTTAACGATGGGACAGAGGTAATCGATGCGGTCGGTGAGCGGAACTACCTGTTGATAAAACTTGGCTTCGCAGGTTTTTTCTATCCCGGTGTGAAGAAATCCAATGTCCGGCATCATGCGGACAACCTGTTCGCCGTCAATCTCCAGCAAAAGGCGTAGCACACCGTGAGTGGACGGATGCTGCGGTCCCATGTTCAGGATCATGGTTGTGTCAGAAGCTGGGTCTGCTTGAGGAAAAGTTGTCAGATGGCCCATTATCGGTATCCCTCCACCGGATAGTCACGGCGTAGCGGGTGGCCCTCCCAATCCTCAGGCATCATGATGCGCCGCAAGTAGGGATGACCCAGGAAGCGGATTCCGAACAGGTCGAAGATTTCGCGCTCAAAGAAGTTCGCGGCAGGCCAAACGGCGGTGATGGATTCAACCACAGGTTCTTCGCCATCCAGCTTCACCTTGAGACGGACGCGTTCCTTGGCCTGCATCGAGAGCAGGTGATAAGCCAGCTCAAACCGAGGATCACGCGGATAAAAATCAGCACAGGTCAGATCAGAAAGAAAATCAATCACACCTTTACTTTTGAGCTGCTCACAAACCGGGCGGATGAACTCGCGCCCAACATAGAGCGAGAGTTCATCTCGGTCGAATTTTGCCCCCTCAACCGCATTCTGATTCCAGGCCAGCAATGCAGCCAAAGCGGGGTGGTCTTTCAGTTTCTCCAAGTCAGAGACAGGAGGCTCGAGAGCCATGCTATGCTTCACTCCTCTCAGGCTTGTTCCAGTCGATGATTCCTTTCTTCCATATATAGAAGAAGCCCACCAGCACCAGGGCGATGTAAACCAGCATCTCCCAGAAGCCAAACATTTTCAGTTCGCGGGCAATCACCGCCCAGGGATAGAGGAAGATCGCCTCCACATCAAACAGGATGAACAGCATGGCCACCATGTAAAACTTGACGCTGAAGCGCTGCTGAGCATCGCCGGTGGGTACGATGCCGCACTCGTAAGGAGAATTCTTGGCCGGAGTCCATTTGTGCTTCCCGATCAGGTGAGAAAGCAGAATCATGCCCCCGGCAAGCCCAATGGCCACAA
>DATDGH010000715.1:0-4432 GCA_036522215.1 Candidatus Angelobacter sp.
ATCTGAGTCCCACAATAAAAACGGCGGCAATGGCGAAGGAAAGCAGGTAAGCGGCGTTGACGAAAAAGGGCCCAAAGCGCAGCGTGCGGTTGACCAGTTCAATATTCGTCTGATGATAGTCTGCGCCGAACGTAAGCTGCACTCCATCCACCAGAATCAAGGCAATGCCGGTGGTCATGAGAATCTGCATGAAGTCCGAGCGGTCACGGATGGGCCTGATCAATAGCAGATACACCAGGTAGCCAAAAAAGAAGAGGAAGATTCCCGCAGCCAGAAATCCCAGATAGGGATTAAGCCTGAACTTGTCGAAGAGAAGCCAGCTCACATACATTCCCACCATGAGGAAAGCACCATGGGCAAAGTTCACAATACGCATGACGCCAAAAATCAAGGCCAGCCCCATTCCAATCAGCGCGTAGAGAGCGCCCGTCAACAACCCGTCAATGCAAGCCTGTAGAAAAGGAATCATCGAAATTGGGGCAACGGAATCCGGGGCCCTGATGTTGACCTTAAATTACCAAACTTACCAACTCGCCCAAAACCCCGGTCCTCGACGCGCGCTTCGCGTGGCGGGGCGGGAGTTACCAAATTCTTCGCTGGGCGCCACTCTGCTCGCATTGCAATGAGAACAAATTCTCGCAACTGCCCGCACTACTTCCTCTCGTTCCATCTTGGCGTCGGCACAATGGGCTTGCTATCGGCAGCATCAGCCGGATAAACAATCCGATATTGCCCTCCCTGCACCTGCGTGACCACCACCGGATGACGGTTCTGGCCGCCCATCTCAAATTTGATCGGCCCAAACGGGGTCATGCCGAGGTTCAGATTGCTGATGGCATCACGAATTCTTGCACTGTCCATTGACTTGGCGTTATTGATGGCCTGGGCCGCTGCCTGCAGGGAGGCATAGGCAAACATCCCGTGATGCGTAGGATGCGAGTTGTATCGCCTGAAATACTCAGCGTCAAATTCCTTGGAGCCTGCCCAGCGCACTATCGGCAGCCACTGCGATACTGAAAATGTGTACTCTGCATTCTTCCCTGCGCCCTTGGGAGTGGGAAACTCCGCCGTGGCAAATCCAGTCCCGGCAGAGGTATAGAACCTGGGATTGAGGTCAATCTCTTGCGACTGGCGCATCAGCGTGGTGGCGTCCAGCAGATACGAGCAGAAATAAATTACCTCTGGATTGGCCTGCTTGACTCGCTGCAAGACCGAACGGTAATCCGGAGACTTGGCTTCGTAAGATTCCACCGCAACCAGCTTCATCCCGGCATTGGTTGCGGCTGTGGTCATCGCCTTCATGCCCGCCTGTCCAAAATTGGTGTTCTCATAAACGATCGCTATGGTCTTGGGCGAACCGTTGCTTTTGAGGAAAGCTATGGTGGTATTGGCGTAGTCGGCAGCACCCGCACAGATACGGAAAATCCAGGGCGACCTCGAATCCATCACGTTGTCAGCATTGGCTGCAGGAATGATGAGAGGGACCTGATGCTGGATCACAGCCGGGATCATGGCCTTGGTGCTCTCGCTGGAAAACGCGCCGATCAGCATGGTCACGCCGTCCTGATCAACTAATTTGGAAACTCCCTGCACCGCCTGGTCCGGCTTGCTCTGGTCGTCATAAAAGTCCAGTTCGAGTTTCCTGCCCAGCACGCCTCCCTTGGCATTGATCTCATCCAGGGCAATGAAGTAACCGTTCTTCAGCGCCTCACCAAAAGCTGCCTGGCTCCCAGTCTGCGGCACAATGATCCCGATCCGTGCGGTGTTCTGGCAAAATGCAGTTATAGAGGCTGCAATGAAAAGAGCGGCCCAGGCGCAGAGTTTTCTAAGTCGCATTCTGTCCCCCACATGCGAACAAGAGATTGGCTAATCAAATCGCCGAATTATACCTGTTGCAATCGCTATGAACTCCACTCTGGACGAAGCGTACCCCGATCCTACCGTTGCGCCCACTTCGGCGCCGGAATAATGGGCTTGGCATCCGCAGCGTTCGCAGGATAAACCACGTGATACTTGCCGCCCTGCACCTGCGTGATCAGTACCGGATGTTGGTTCTGGCCATTGGCGTCAAACTTGACCGGCCCGAAAGTTGTCATGGGAAGATTCAGGTTCTTGATGGCGTCGCGGATCTTGTCTCGGTCCATGGATTTCGCATCGTTCATTGCCTGAGCGGCAGCAATCAGGCTGGCATAGGCTTCTACCGCATGGTATGCCGGATGGCTGCCATAGCGCTTGAAGAACTCGGCATCGAACTCCTTGGAACCCGCCCATTTGGCTTCGGGCAGCCACTGCGACACGGAGAAAGTGTACTCAGCGTTCTTGCCCGCGCCCTTGGGAGTGGGAAATTCGGCGGCAGCAAACCCCGTTCCTGCGGACGTATAGTACTTGGGATTCAGATCGATCTCCTGTGCCTGGCGCATGAGCGTGCCGGCGTCGAGCAGGTAAGAACAGAGATAAATCACCTCTGCATTCGCAGCTTTCACCCGCTGCAACACTGCTTTATAGTCCGGCGACTGCGCCTGGTAAGACTCAATCGCAACCACATTCATCCCGGCGCCTTCTGCAGCCGCCTTCATGGCCTTCATGTTCGATTGTCCAAAGTTGGTGTTCTCATAGACGATAGCAATGGTCTTGGGTGCGCCATTGTCCTTCAGGAACGCGACTGTAGTTCGCGCGTAGTCGTTCGCTCCGGCACAGATGCGGAACACCCAGGGCGAATGCGAGTCCATCACGTTGTCTGCCGTAGCCGTAGGTATGATGAGTGGGACCTGCCTCTGGGTGACGGCAGGAACAATGGCCTTAGTGCTTTCACTGGAATAGGAGCCCAGGATCATGGGGACTTCGTCCTGGTCCACTAATTTCGAAACACCTTGCACTGCCTGATCGGGCTTGCTCTGGTCATCGTAGAAATTCAGTTCGATTTTCTTTCCGCCGACGCCGCCCTTGTTGTTGACTTCGTCCAGTGCGATCTCATAGCCGTGCTTGTGCGCCTCGCCGAAGGCGGCCTGGCTGCCAGTGAGAGAGGTGATCACACCAATTTTTACTGTGTCCCCACCCTTCTTGCCACAACCCACAAGAATTGAACCAGCAAAAACCGCAATGACCGCCAGCAGCGCCTTGATACGCATAAATCCCTCCACCCCAGAACAAGCTGATTAGATGCGGCGGAATTATACAGGAGCAGCACTCAGCCGGGTCGCTACGCCGAGGGCGTAGTTCATAAAAGCCACTAACTGCTTCCGGCATTTTGGTCGTGTTGGCAATCGGGTCATCGGGTCATCGGTGCATCGGGTCACCACCACCCCGCCACGCGAAGCGCGCGTCAGGGGCCCCGGTCATCGGAAGAAACACCAACACCTCGATGCGTTTGAGTATCCACTGATTCCAAACACTTAGCCAGCAGTCAGTGGATAGCCCGCCGCGTAGCAGGCATACTGCGGAGGCGATAGGGGACTTCTTATAGCTCTGTCACATCGAAAAGCAGCCAGGATTTTAGTGGCTGCTTATTTCAGCGCCAGCACCACTCTTTCCCCATTGAGCGTGTATTCAAGCTGGTGAGTGGCTTTTTTATCTTTCTTCTCTGGCAGCGCAAAGTAGAGATAGCCGGAAACAGGAGCCGACACATTGCCCTCTGGCAGGCCTTTCTCTGAGAGTTCAAGTTCCATGGTGCGGCGATCGCGGTCGGTCGAACCTGGGGTTGGTGGCTGGCTTCCGCCAATGCCCACGCCTACACCCGTGGAGGTCACCACTCCTCCCGGACGTCGTTGACCGGTCACTGGATCGTAACCGCCACTCTCATAACCCACACTAGTCGAGGGATAGACCACCACATCGTGTCCGCTGGTGGAAGGCGGCGCCGATTGTTTTTGCAGCTTTGCCGCCAGGACCTCCGGGCTGGAGGGCTTGGTAGCAATGTCCGTGCTGGAAACACGCAGCACAAAGTCATTCCATGAAACCTTTATCGGGCTGCCGTTCTGCGGATAAACCGCCACTTCCACCACCAAGCAGCAGCGATCCACGTCCGAAGCAAAAACTTTGCGTGCCTGCTCTGCCGTAAGCAATACTGCGCCAAGGCTCACGCTATCGCGCACCGCGTGCACCGGATACTTGTCTGCAGCCGCGCGCGGCACCGTGCCGCGAGGAGCGTCGGCATAGACTGAAACAGCACACAATAATCCGGCTATCAGCAATGTTTTGAACTTCATCGCTTCTCCTCCGTCGGCGCATTATCTTTCTGGGCCATCAGCCTGGCAGAAATCTTCAGCTTCTTGCCGCTGATCACGTAAATCCGCTGGTGAAATGTTTCTTTCCCCGGTGACGAGACTGAAAGATCATAAGCGCCGGAATCGAGCCACATATCTTTCAAATGCTCTGCTGTGCCGGCGTATGCGCCGTCCAGAAAGACTTGCGCATCTTTCGGGTTCGCGTTGAG
>DATDGH010000716.1:0-4043 GCA_036522215.1 Candidatus Angelobacter sp.
GAACACTTCGGTAGGCTTGCTTTCGGAACGCCAAGAGCTAGTCGAATTGCCGCTGGCCGCGTTTGAGTCTTTGGTTCAGCAGAACAGAATCGAAACGATGCGCATTGGTGCCCGGCACGGCGTCGATTCAGGCGCTGCTGACTGCATATCAAAAGCGAGCGAAAGAGATCTACAGATTGCAAATCGCCGCGCCGAATTCATTAACCGATATTTTTGCAGCGGCACGATTCCAGCAAGCACAGAGGTGCCAACCCGCACTTTCTATCGTTGGCTCAATAGCTATCGCGAAGCCGAAGCCCGTTACCATAGCGGCTTCGTTGGATTGTTGCCCGGGCACGGCAGGCAAGGCAACCCTACTCCAAAATTGCCTGAAACATCGCGGCGTCGAATGTTAGAAGTGATTGAAGAGGATTACGAGACCCTAAAACAAAAGACAAGATACGCCTCCTGGATCAAGCTGAAGCTTTCCTGTGAGGGCCAGGGCATACAGGTTCCAAGCTACAAAACCTTCTGCACAGCAGTTGGACAACAATCGGGTTACAACCAAGAGGTAAAGCGTAAAGGCCGGCGAGCAGGATACAAGCTGGAAACGTTTTATTGGCAGTTGGACCAAATGACACCCCGCCACGGTGATCGCCCTTTCGAGATTGCCCATATTGATCACACACAACTGGACGTAGAATGTCTCTCACACGCCGGCCACGTTCTTGGCCGTCCATGGATGACGCTTCTCACAGATGCATTCTCCCGTCGGGTTCTTGCGTTTTACTTGACCTTTGATCCGCCGAGCTACCGCTCATGCATGATGATTCTTCGTGAATGCGTACGACGGTTTTGTCGATTTCCGCAAATACTGGTCGTGGATGGCGGGCGCGAATTCCAGAGCACTTATTTTGAAACTCTACTAGCGCGATATGAGTGCACCAAGAAAACCAGGCCTGCTGCGAAGGCGCGATTCGGTGCCACTTGCGAACGGATGTTTGGGGTCACCAACACTCAATTTATTCATAACCTTAGAGGAAACACCCAGATCACGCGAAATGTTCGCGTGGTTACCAAGACAGTGGATCCAAAAGGGCTCGCGACCTGGCCGCTGGAAGAGTTGCACCAGCGCCTGTCGGAATACTTTTATGTTGTTTATGATGGCCTCCAACATCCTGCCTTGGGAACCAGTCCAGAGGACTGTTTCCAAATGGGTCTGATGACCGGTGGCATCCGTCTGAACCGAATGGTTTCTTACAGTGACGAATTCTTGATGTTGATCCTTCCCACAACGGTGAAAGGCACAGGAAAGGTACTGGCGACCAAGGGCATAAAAATCAATCAGATTTACTATTGGTGTGAGGCTTTCCGAGACCCTGAGATCCAAGGAAAACGCTTCGCAGTCCGCTACGATCCCTTTGATGCCGGTACTGCGTATGTCTTCACACACAAACAATGGGTTCAATGCCACTCCGAGTACTACGCCGTTCTCAAGGGCCGTTCAGAGCGCGAGATTATGCTCGCCACGAAAGAATTGCACCAGAAGCATCGTCATCACGTGGCACGATTTACGGTCACAGCTAGACGTCTTGCTGAATTTTTGCAATCAGTCGAAGCAGAAGAAACTCTGTTGATCCAAAGAATATGCGACCAAGAGAGCAGGGCCATCCGCAATGTTGCCTTGGTTAACGAAGCCGAAGACATAACACTGGCCGATAACAGATCGGCACCTGACGATGACATCTCCCCTAAATCTGCCCCAGAAGACCTGCGCACGGGCGAAATCTATGGAGAGTTCTGATGAACATATCGCCAACCGGATTCCCAAGTGATCTTCTAACCCAGCCGCCCTCGATGAGACTACAGTATTTTCAAACGTATACTATGGCTCATCCGCGGCTATCCGCCGCCAAGGATGCCCTCATCCACGCGATCCATGCAATGCCGCCCAACTCCCTTATTCTGGTGTTTGGACCAACAGGCGTGGGCAAAACTACGTTGCGTCAAAAGATCGAGCAAATCCTGACCAACGAAATGCTTCCGCACCTCGCAACCGATCCAGGGCGCATTCCTGTTGTAAGCCTAGAATGCATTGCCTCCGACTCGGGTATCTTCAAGTGGCGCGATCACTTTCGCAGACTCTTGCTTGAAATGCAGGAGCCTCTGGTGGACTACAAACTGAGTCCAGAACATCCGGTCCGGCCGGGCAACACGGTGAGGTTCAGGCCGGGTGCCCGAGCCGCAGGCAATGAATATCACCACGCTGTTGAATGCACGCTTCGGTTTCGGCGTCCTGCCGCTGTATTGCTTGATGAAGCACAGCACTTGGCCCGAATGGCCTCCGGTCGGAGACTTGCCGATCAAATGGACGTCATCAAATCGCTTGCCAACCGGACGCAAATTATTCACATTCTCCTTGGAACATACGATCTTTTAGCTTTTCGCAATTTGAGCGGCCAACTCAGTCGCCGGAGCATGGATATTCATTTTTCTCGTTATAGATTTGATGATCCCGAAGATAAAAAATCCTTTCAAGCCGTTTTGCGTTCATTTGAAAAGCATGTTCCGGTGCCGGAGCCACCAGACCTATTGAGCCATTGTGAGTATTTATATGAACGAAGCATTGGCTGCGTGGGATTGCTAAAAGATTGGCTCGCAAGAACTCTCATCACCGCAATCGCCCGCAACAGTTCCACTCTTACATATAAGGATCTCCAGGCTCACGAACTGAGCACATCCCAATGCGACAAAATATTATCTGAGGCATTAGAAGGAGAAGCCCGGCTGTTGGAAGAACCAACAGCGCGTAGCCGCTTGAGGGTGCGCCTCGGTTTGAGTTGCCAAGAAGACAGTCAACCAGGCAATGCTAGCGTTGGAGCTGTATCAATCGGGAAGAGACGGAAACAGCCAGGAAAGCGCCATCCAAGACGGGATCCTATTGGTCCAATACCGCATGCGACAACCCTTAGTCTTTGATTCTTGGCAATTTCAGATGCCAGAAATTCCTGAGCGGAGCCGATTGTTTTCACTCGCGCCGATTGGCATCGGGACGCCACTGGTTGAGAGCCTGAGCAGCTACGTGGTCCGGCTTGCAGAGGCCCATGCAGTTTCTACGGCAGATCTGATTCGACGCGAGCTTTCTCTCCATATCAACCCGCCGCTCGTTTTCTACTCCCATGGCATCAATGGGCTCGGGGCGGGCGCCGCACGATGGATCGAGACACTGGAAAGGGCCACCTGTCGTTCTGACCTCCGCTATCTCACGCTGCTGCCGTTCACGCATCTCTTCTCCAACCGACTCCTCCTTCGTACGATGCGAGCGTGGTGCCCGGAATGCTATCAGCAGATGGCCGCTACAGGAACTGTCTGCGAGCAGCTACTTTGGTGCATCAAGCTCGTCGAGGCATGTCCGCAGCATCGTCGGCTTCTGGCAACTACATGCAGCTGTTGCCACCAATCTCTTGCGCTACTGTACGCTGGTTCGCGAACCGGGCGCTGTTTCTGGTGCGGGACGGACTTGGAATGTACTGCGGGAGGGAACACCAGTAATACTTCGGTTCGGGCTCCGACGGAGTATCAACTATGGGTCGCTGACGCCGTGGGGCAGCTATTGGCTCATACTCCAGAGACGCAGCCGGAAGCTCTCCTCGCGCGAGTTCGAGCTGTTCTTGCGCGCTATATCATGGAATTTGCCGGGGGTAGCTGTGCCGCGGTTGCCGCAATGGCCCGGTGCCACGTTGGTGTGTTTTACGAGTGGCTTTACGGAAAAGCGAAACCGGAAATCGAAAACTTATTGCAAGCGTGGTATCACCTGAAACTGCCCGTGTCTCTCATCTTCTCGCCGGATAATGAGCTGCCATGCGGGATAAGAGGCCAGGCCAAAGTCAAAGTCGAGAACGAGCAGAAAGTGAGAACAAGGCGGAGCCGCGAGCAACTCCAAGGTGTTCTGCAGACAATCGAGCCAATTTTTCAACAAGCAATTCAAGAGATTCCGCCCCCTGCGATCCACGAAGTTTGCCAACGGATTGGCTTATCGCCTGTCTATGTCAAAGAGTATGCTC
>DATDGH010000717.1:0-5002 GCA_036522215.1 Candidatus Angelobacter sp.
GTCTTGGTGATCTCGTCGGCTACGGCCAACAGCTCGGGCATGGGATGGAAGGGACGGCCGAGATAGTCGGTGTCCAATCCGGCAATGATGATGCGCTTGCCCATATCGGCCAGACGCACCACCATATCTACGATGGCCTCACCCAGGAACTGGGCCTCATCAATGCCGATGACTTCCGTACGCAGATCAATTTTGCTCTGCGCCTCAGCGGCGGTGCTCACGCAGTCTGAATGGATGCGAAGGTCGTTGTGAGAGACAATGTGATCGCTGGCGTAGCGCTGGTCAATGACCGGTTTGAAAATCTGTACGCGCTGGCGCGCGATCTCCGCCCGCCGCAAACGCCGGATCAGCTCTTCGCTTTTGCCGCTGAACATGGGGCCGCAGACGACTTCTATCCAGCCCAGATTTCCTCGCATGGCATTCATTAGTGGTTCCCTGGATCGTCCAAAATGTCCTTGATCATCTTGATGATCTGTTACTCGCCTGTGCCATTTCCGCTGTTGGCTTGGCGCTTATGAACGCCTGAAAATCCTCAAAACTCGTGAACACTTCTGAAGCGCAGCCCAGGAGCCAGCCGCTGACCTCTTCGACCGGCACAGCGCAGATCAGATACACCGGAATTCCCAAACGATGCGCAAGCGTCAACTCACCCTGCGTGCCGGCGCCCCTCCCCGCATGTTGGTCCCAGTAGCAGACAATGGCATCACAGCGCTGCTCAATCAGATCGAGATCGTAGGCGATGATCTTTTGTACCGTCCGGCGAAAACGCGGCAAATCGCTCTTCTTCCAGGAACGAAATTCGCGCACCTCGACCTCACTCAGGTTCTTTTTCTCATCCTGTGCGGGATCATACACCTCGTGGCCCAGGGATTTCAGCAATGGGGTGACTTGCGCGCGCCAACCTTTGCCGAAGTCCGGTGAGTACTCGATTGAGCCCGAGAGATAAAAGAACACTTTGGGATTTTCAGTGATGGCTGCGCTGGCGTCAACGCACATTTGTGCGGTTTGGGACAGGTTTTCCAGAGAATTTTGCACAGAAGAGCAGTCGTTAGTGAGGTGTTGTTCATCCGCTGTGGCGAATATGCATCACGTCGCCGTCCTGCACAATGTACTCCTTGCCTTCCAGACGCAGAGTGCCTTTGGCGCGGGCGTTGGCCTCTGATCCTGCTTCCAGAAGTTTGTCCCAGTGAATGGTTTCGGCGCGGATGAAATGTTTTTCCAAATCAGAGTGAATAGCGCCTGCGGCTGACTGGGCGCGTGAGTTCCTGGGAACGGTCCAGGCACGGCACTCATCTTCGCCCACGGTAAAAAATGAAATCAGGCCCAGCAGTTCATAGCTCTTGCGGATCAATCTGGTGAGGCCGCTCTCGATGAGTCCGTAACTGGAGAGAAATTCCTGGGACTCCTCATCGCTCATTTCCGCCAGTTCGGCTTCTACTTTGCCGCAGATGGCGGTGGCGCCGGCGTTGGGTCGTGACGCCACTTCACCGATTCCATACTTCGCAACGGCATTTTCCAGGTCCTGGCCCAGGGTGGTGGACTCATTGACATTCAGCACGTAGAGAATAGGTTTCTGGCTCAGGAACATGAAGCCGCGAGTGCGTTTTTCGTCTTCGGCGGAAATCTGCATCTCGCGTAGGGGAAGCTCGCTTTCCAGGTGCGCTTTGGCGCGCTTCAGCAGATCAGATTCTCGCTCCAGCTCCGCAGTCTTCATCTTCTTCAGGTCTTTTTCCACCCGCTCCATACGCTTTTCCACCTGCCCCAGATCGTTCACGATCAGGTCGAAATCCACGGAATGAATGTCGCGCAGCGGATTGACCTCGCCCACATGGGGAATGGCGGGATCGTCGAAGGCGCGGACCACATGGGCCAGCGCATCCACGCCGCGCAGGTTGGCAGCAAAAGCGGTTTCTTTCAGCGCTTCCTGGCCGATTGCGGCCACATCCATGTATTCGACACTGGCATGAATAAGCTTTTTGGGATTGTAGAGCTGGGCCAGCCGGTCCAGTCGATCGTCAGGAACTTTGGCTACGCCCAGATGGGCCTCGCGTGGATTGGCAAAGCTGGGACTGGAGATGTCAGCTTTGGTCAGAATTTTAAATAGCGATGTTTTGCCCACCTGCGGCAGGCCGATGATTCCTGTTTTCATGGATTAGCCCTTGGCTCTCACACTATCAGTGCTCCCGACCGCACCAATTCCGCAATCTTGACGAAATCACCAGCCAGCGCGCGGTCCTGCTCAACTTTAGCGCTGACCTGGCGAATGCGCGCGTGCGCCTGCTGCAGCGGTGGGCTGGTCTTGAGCGGCGACAGAAAGTCGAGCGCCTGGGCCGCCGTACAGGCCTCAATGGCCAACACGTGCGTGGTGTTGTCGACAACTTTCTTCAGTTTGATGGCGGCGGCCATTCCCATGGAAACATAATCCTCTTTGTTGCCCGATGTAGTGATGGAATCCACGGAAGCCGGGTGGGCCAGAACTTTATTTTCGCTGACCAGCGCGGCGGCGGTGACCTGGGGCAACATGAAGCCGGAGTTTAATCCGGCGTCGGCAGCCAGAAATGGCGGCAGTCCTTCATTCAGCGTTGGATTTACCAGCCGCTCGATGCGCCGTTCAGAAATGCCTGCCAGCGCAGTCAACGCAATGGCCAGAAAATCCAGAGCAAAAGCCAGGGGTTCGCCGTGAAAGTTGCCGCCGGAGAGCACATCAGCTTCGCCGTTGCCACGGGCAAACACCAGCGGATTATCCACGGCTGCGTTCATCTCAATGCTAAAGGTGCGGCGGCCAAATGCAAGCGTGTCGCGCACCGCCCCATGAACCTGGGGAATGCAGCGCAAAGAATATGCGTCCTGAACGCGCGGGCAGTCTTTGTGCGACTGCCGGATCTGGCTGCCGCCGATGAGCCAGCGGAGATAACCTGCAACTTCAACTTGCCCGGAATGAGGCCGCACTGCGTGGATGCGCTCGTCAAAGGCAACATCAGTGCCGCGCAGTGCGTCGAGTGTCATGGCGCCCACAACGTCTGCGGTCACCGACAGGGTCTCGGCGGCCATCAACGCCACGGTTCCAACGGCAAGCATGGCTTGTGTTCCATTGATCAATGAGATTGCTTCTTTTGCTTCCAGCGCCAGAGGTTCAATGCCGGCCCGATGCAGTGCCTCGACGCTACTGAGCCGTTCGCCATGGAATACAACTTCGCCTTCGCCGATCATGGCCAGCGCCAGATGCGCCAGAGGCGCCAGGTCGCCACTTGCGCCCACGCTACCCTGCGACGGAATCACAGGGTGAACACCGTGATTGAGCATGGCGCACAGCGTGGCGATCAATTCAGCCCGCACTCCGGAATAGCCTTTGGCCAGCGAGTTGGCGCGCAGGAGCATCATGGCCCGCGTTTCTTTCTGGGAAAGCGGCTCGCCTAGGCCCGCCGAATGCGAACGCACCAGATTGATCTGGAGCTGGCGGTTTTGTGCTCGGTCGATGCGAACGTCGCTCAGCTTGCCCACGCCGGTCGTAATGGCGTAGGCAAGGCGATCTTCCTGCACCAGTTTGTCCACGGCAGCACGCGCTGCTGCTACCCTGGCCCGCGCGTCGTCAGCCAGCTCAACCGGGCGCTGCTGATCGATAATGTGGCGCACATCGTCGAATGTGAGGTCGTTACCGTTGATCAGGAGAGGCGTCATATTCATTTTTGAGAGGCGCTGCTGAATGCAGCCACATATTTTTCCGGCAACGAGCGGCGTTTCAATTTGTCATCCACCACCAGATGGGTAGTCTCCCCCTCGGCCAGCAATACCTCATCACCGGCGCGAAATACCTGATAGCGGAACCGCAGCAGTGATCTGTGAACGTCCTGGAGTCGCGTTCGGACCACGATCTCATCATCATAATAGGCCGGCTCTTTATAACGCACGCGCATGTCCGCCACGGGAATGTGGCAGTTCTCATGCTGCTCCATATCGCGATAGCGGAAACCGAGCTGCCGCATCAGCTCCACTCGCCCAATTTCAAACCAGATGACGAAATTGGAGTGATAGACAACTCCCATCTGGTCAGTTTCAGCGTAACGCACGCGCAATTTGACCTCGCCGATCGTCAGGTTGCTCATGGTGGGCTGGAAGTTCAATTGTCCTTCCAGACAGGTTTGCGTTTTTCCAGGAACGAGGATACGCCTTCCTTGAAATCGGCAGTCTGGCGGATGGCTGCGTTTTCATGTACAGCCTGTGCAATCTGGCGGTCCAGTTGTTCTCGCGTATAGCTGGAAAGAAGGCCTTTGGTTACGCGCAGGGAAGCCGGACTGTTCTCCGCGAGCTGTCCCGCCAGCTCAAGCGTGCGCTTCATCAACTGATCGGGAACCACGATTTCATTCACCAATCCTAGCTCGTGCGCTTCCTGGGCGGTGAAGATACGGCCCGTGAGCAACAGATCGCGGGCCCGTTTTTCTCCAATACTGGCGATCAGGAAGCTGGAGACAATGGCCGGCACAAATCCGATGCGCACCTCGGTGTAGCCGAACTTCGCTTCCGGCACAGCCAAAGTGAAGTCGCAGACAGTGGCCAGTCCTGTGCCGCCGGCAATAGCTGCACCGTTTACGGCGGCGATGGTTGGCTTGGGAAAATCATAGAGGGTGCGAAACATGCGCGCCGCCGTCTCCGAGTCTTTTACAGTCTGCTCCTGCGTGCGCCCGGTCAGCAGCTTCAGGTTTTCCAGGTCCATGCCCGCGCAAAATGCCTTGCCCGCACCGGTGAGTATGAGAACCCGGGCCGCAGAATGCAGTGTTGCCTCCAGGCCGCTCAGCAGGTCTTCGATCAGATCGCTATTGATGGCATTACGCTTGTCCGGACGATTCAGCGTGATGGTGGCTATGCCTTGCGATTCAGCGTATTGGATGGTTTTGAATTGCATTTTTTAAGATGGGCAGTCAGCATTCAGCATTCAGCCCACAAGCGTTTGAGCTGAAGCAATATAGTAACGTGGGCATGGTTAGACTCTAAACGATCACTGTAT
>DATDGH010000718.1:0-2135 GCA_036522215.1 Candidatus Angelobacter sp.
TGTGTCGAGGTGGGGAACTCGATTGAGAGCAGGCGGCGGGACTTCTTCGGGCTCCTAGAAGAATATGCAACCACAGGTTCGAAGCAATTCCTTACCCTGAAAGTGAAATATTGATCGCCGGACACTTCAACCCGCGGAGACACCAAGTTGTAGCCGTCTAGCTTTGGTGTCCACATCGCCAGCATGACTTGCAATTACACGCTTGTCCACACGGCCAGAGGCGGACGCTTACGGAGCATCTGGCCGCTACCCACTAGGTCAATGCATTATGAAAGAGCGCCCCGTTTCAGAAGGTCGAAGCTGGATGAGGCGCCGCCTCCGCTGCGCTACGCTGTGCAGGGCTTCGCTCCGCTACGGCGGCGCTACGGAGTAGGGGAAGGGTATGTGAAAAGGAACTGCAGGAGGAAATAGGCAAATCGGCTGGAGAATGGCATTTTACCTTGGGGGAAAGAATAAACGTGAATGCGAATGACCTTCCCCCCAAGGAGGCAACTCAAATGAGTCGTGACGTCAAATATATCGGAATGGACGTGCACAAGGAAGCGATTGTGATCGCCGTCCTGAATGACAGCGGGAAGCTGGTGATGGAAACCATCGTTGAAACCAAAGCCAGCAGCCTTCTGCAGTTTATCCACGGTCTGCGGGGCGAGCTGCATGTGACCTGGGAAGAAGGGACCTGGGCGGCCTGGCTGTATGATCTGCTGCTGCCTCAGGTGGAGCAAGTTCTAGTCTGCAATCCGCGGCGCAATGCCTTATTAAAGGAGGGCAGTAAGAGCGACAAGGTGGATGCGCGCAAGTTGGCCGATTTGCTGCGCACCGGAATGCTACGAGCGGTTTATCACGGAGAAAATGGACTGCGGACGCTGCGTGAGTTGGGGCGCAGTTATCAGACCATCAGCAAAGATTTGACGCGGGTGATGAATCGGCTGAAGGCGCTCTATCGAGGCTGGGCCATTCCCTGTGCCGGCACCCAGGTCTATGCCCCGCGCTATCGGGAGGAATGGTTAAACAAAATCCCGCAAGCTGGGGTGCGCCGGCGAGCGGAGTTGCTCTATCAACAGTTGGATGGATTGCAGGCCTTGCGGCGCAACCTGCGACCCGAGTTTCTGGCGGAGAGCCGAAAACATAAAGCAGCGAAACTGCTGCGCCAGATTCCCTGCATCGGTCCGATTCGGGCGGCCCGCTTGATCGGGCTGATGCAAACCCCGCACCGATTCCGCAGCAAGCGGCAACTTTGGACCTATAGTGGCCTGGGGGTTGAGACGCACGACAGTGCGCAATACCGCTATGTTCGCGGACAACTGCAACGCTCCAAGAAACCCCAGCAGATCCGTGGTCTCAATCAGAACCACAACCATGAGATGAAAGAGATCTTCAAGAGTACGGCTACCAGGGCCAGCTGTGGTACCGGACCGTTCCACGATTTCTACGCGGCTTTACTGGCCACGGGCATGAAGCCGGAGATGGCGCGTCTGACACTGGCACGTAAGATCGCGGCCATCACTTTGACACTTTGGAAGAGAGGAGAACGTTTCGACGCAGAAAAACTGAAAGCGCAAGCAGCTTGAGCATTTCACAGAACCCAGGTGATCTCCCCCAGGTTTTCATGCCTCGGTGGTGGCCAATCGGTTCTTGCGATGCTCGGGTTCGAGGGAGAGTATCCAAGCACTCATTAGGCTTCGTGTGCTGCAGCTCAGCACCAAGTCTCCGGGTCAATCCTATGCCCCCTCGGATAACCCAAAAAAGCTGTAGGCCTCGAGTCTCAGATAGGATCGTGGTTGGCACTTAAGCCAACGCATAGCTTGCGTAGCTTCGGAACCGAACGGCGTCGGGCGCCACTGCTGCATGAAACCGTCGAGTGGGGACAAGCAACTGGGGTTGGCACTGCCGCAAGAATCTGCGGCAGGTCAAAGCGATCAAACCAAAAACCCCTCTATAGATGAGATGGGGCATGAGACGGGGCTGGATGCAAGTCACCACACCCGCATCTCTCCGAGGGGCGGGGAGAAGTTTTTTCTCTTGACATCCTCTTTCATAGGATAGTGGCCTGGGGGTTGAGACGCACGACAGTGCGCAATACCGCTATGTTCGCGGACAACTGCAACGCTCCAAGAAACCCCAGCAGATCCGTGGTC
>DATDGH010000719.1:0-1793 GCA_036522215.1 Candidatus Angelobacter sp.
ATGAAGGAGTAGTCATGGCTGCACCAGACCAGACCGTTGCACCTCGAGTGATTTCTTCTGCCAAGCAGTTATTGCTTGAGAAGTGGAAAAAGGGAGAACAACAGAAACGGCAGACGATTCCAGTCCGGACCGCGCCGGGGCCTGCTCCTCTTTCCTTTGCGCAACAACGGCTCTGGTTTCTTGACCAATTGGTTCCTGAAAACACCGCGTACAACATCACCTTCGCCATGCGCTTGAATGGCAATCTCGACCTGGCAGCGTTGCGAGCTTCATTCAATGAAGTCATTCGCCGTCATGAAGCGCTGCGAACGGTCTTCCGGTCAGAGGACGGCAATGCCCATCAGGTCGTTGAAGAGCCCTTTGAACTTAATATTTTAGGAACAGATCTCCGGCACATTCCAGCCGCGGAGCAACAGGCAACCATCGAACGAATTGGCGCCGATGAGACGATGCGGCCCTTCGATCTCACGCGGCTCCCGCTCCTGCGCGTCACGCTGTTGCAACTGGCGGAAGCCGAATATGTGATGCTGGGTATCGTCCACCATATTGTGTTTGACGGCTGGTCGATTGTCGTGTTCCAGTCTGAATTTTTCGAGTGCTACCGTGCATTTACCGCGGGCCGGCAGGCAAGGCTACCTAAACTCCCCATTCAATACCCGGACTATGCAGAATGGCAGCGCACATGGCTGGAGGGCGAAAGGTTACAGCGGCAGCTCGACTACTGGAAAACTCAGATGAGTGGCGAGCGCCCGGTCCTGCAATTACCGGCTGACAAGACGCGTCCTCTTGTTTCGTCTTTCAGGGGGTCAAGCCTTCCTTTCAGCTTTGGGGAGGATCTGGCGAAGCCAATGCACCGGCTTTGTGATGAAACAGGTGTTACGAGCTTCATGCTTGTACTGGCTGTCTTCAATGTGTGGCTGCACAAGTACTATGGACAGGAGGATATCCTTGTTGGCTGCCCTATCGCGAACCGCAATTACCGAGAATTAGAAGGCTTGATTGGTAATTTCGCTAATACCCTGGTTTTACGCACCGATTTGAGTGGCAACCCGACGTTCCGTGAGCTACTTGGCCGCATCGAGAAGATGACTGTGGCTGCTTACGAGAACCAGGACTTGCCTTTTGAGAAGCTTGTGAACGAACTCAAGCTTGAGCGCGACATGAGCCGCAATCCGCTGTTTCAGGTGATGCTTAATTTCGAGGGCTCACGAAGCCTCAGGAACAGCGAGATCACCGGCCTGAAAATTGAGCCGGTGATCCTGCGCCAAGCCGTTTCGAAGTTCGATTTATGGATGACCATTGGCGAGTTCCCTGACAACTTCGGCGGAGAACTGGAATACAGCACTGACCTGTTCAGCGATGCTGCAGCGGCCCGGATGCTCGGTCATCTGACGCGGGTGGTGCAACAGCTTGTCGAAGCGCCCGATCAACCAATCTCGAAAATCTCACTCCTGACCACTGCTGAAGTCGAAGAGGTAGTCTGCGCCTGGAACAAGACTGCTGCTGAATATGATCTACAACACGGGCTGCATCAACTCTTTGAACTGCAGACCCGGAAATCGCCACAGGCCCCAGCATGTATTTTCGAGAATTCTGTCCTGAGCTATCAAGAGCTCAACCAGCGGGCCAACCGCGTTGCCCGTTGCCTGCGCGAGCACGGAGTCAAGGCGGATTCCATTGTAGGTATCGCATGCCGCCGCTCACCGGAAATGGTGATCGGAATGGTGGGAATCCTTAAAGCTGGTGGCGCTTACCTGCCTCTCGATCCTGAATATCCGCCTGCTCGCCTGAAC
>DATDGH010000720.1:0-4508 GCA_036522215.1 Candidatus Angelobacter sp.
AGATGGCGCCGGCCAAGAGCTACGGAGAAGCAATCCAGGTGCGGTTTGGCGACATTCTGATTCCGCGGGTGGAGATGACGGAGCCATTGCGGCTGGAGTGCAAACATTTTGTGGAGTGCGTGCGCGACCGCGCCACTCCAATCTCGGATGCCCAGGACGGACTGCGCGTGATCCGAATTATTGATGCGGCCCAGCGTTCCATGGAACAGGACGGCGTGCCGGTCGCCATTGAGGAGAGGAATGACAAACTTCGTTCACCCATCAGCACAGATCGGCGCTGGTTCGCAACTCGGGTATAACAGCGTGATCCATGAAGGCGTGCGGATAGGTGACAACTGCCAGATCGGCAGCGGGGTTGTCATCCATCCCGGCACTATGATCGGACGCAATGTGCGCATTGACGACAACACTGTAGTGGGCAAGCTGCCCATGAAAGCCGCCCTCAGCGCTGTTACCAGCGAGCAGGCCCTTGATCCGTGCGTGATTGGCGATGATTGCCTGATCGGCGCCATGACAGTGATTTATCGCGGTTGCGTTCTCCGCAACAAAGTCATGGTGGCGGACCTGGCCTCATTGCGCGAGAACGTCGAGGTAGGCGAGCTCACGATCATTGGGCGCGGCGTGACGGTAGAAAACAAGGTCCGCGTCGGCAGCCGTTGCAAGCTGGAGACAGAGGCCTACATTACAGCTCTCTCTGAAATTGGAGATGGCTGTTTTATCGCCCCCGAAGTCACTTTTACCAATGACAATTTTCTCGGGCGAACGCGTGAGCGCTTTAAGTTTCACAAGGGAGTCACTATGAAGCGCGGCGCCCGGATTGGGGCCAACGTGACGGTCCTGCCGGGGCTCACCCTGGGTGAGGATGCGCTGGTGGCTGCCGGATCAATCGTTACCAGAGATGTTCCTGCGCGCAAAGTGGTGCTGGGTGCCCCAGCAAAAGTCTGGCGCGACGTCCCCCCGGAACAGTTGCTGGAAAACCAGTAAGGTCGTTGTGTCCGCCATCACGAAGATTTATATGCCCGGCGAGAGAGGCACCATCGCTTTCGCCGAGAATTTGGTAATTGGGTAATTGGGTAATTTGAAATCAAAAATCAAGCCAAAACCAGGTTAAGAGAAGCATTAAGGACAGAGCATTGGTTCGTTTAGGATGAAAAAACTTTTATCCATTGTCGGCGTGCGGCCGCAGTTTGTGAAGGCAGCCATGGTCTGTGCGGCGGCGGAGCGCTATAACAGCGGACGCCCACGCGAAGAACAGATCAAACATCTATTGCTGAATACCGGCCAACATTACGACTTCGACATGGCTGATGTGTTCTTTGATCAATTGCCTCTGCCTCAGCCCGATTACAGCCTGGGAGTGGGATCAGGCAGTCACGGCGCGCAGACTGCTGCCATGCTGGAGAAAATTGAAGGCGTCCTGATGGCGGAGAAGCCTGACTCCGTGGTCGTCTATGGCGATACCAATTCCACGCTGGCCGGCGCTCTGGCTGCGGCCAAGCTGCATATCCCGGTGGCGCACGTGGAGTCCGGCCTGCGCAGCTTCAACCGCAAGATGCCGGAAGAGATCAACCGCATCGTGGCCGACCATCTTTCTTCTCTCCTGCTCTGCCCGACACGAGCGGCGATCGAGCAATTGCAGCATGAAGGCATCACTGAAAATGTTTACTTTACCGGCGATGTGATGCTGGACGCGGTGCACATCTTTGCCGCTGTAGCCAGGCAGCGCTCGACGGCCCTCCAGGACCTGGGTGTTGCAGCGAAGAATTTCATTCTCGTAACTGTTCATCGGGCGGAGAACACGGATTCGGTGGAGCGGACGACAGAGCTGGTGGAAACGCTGTGCGGGCTGGACCGGCCCACCGTTTTTGCGATGCATCCGCGGTTGCGTTCGAAGCTGGAGCAGCAGCCGGAATACCGTCCACTGGGAGAACGCTTGCAGCGGGCGTCGCACATCAAGATTACGCAACCACTTTCTTATATGGACATGCTGCACCTGGAAAGCAATGCGCAGTTGATCATGACTGATTCCGGTGGAGTGCAGAAGGAGGCTTATTTTGTGGCCACCCCCTGCCTCACGCTGCGCGATGAGACCGAGTGGACAGAGACTTTGAAAGACGGCTGGAACCAGGTTGTAGGGACCTCCCCCACTAAAATTCTGCCGCTGGTGAGAAGCCTGTGGTCGCAAAACGGGGCTTCGCCCACAGGCCGGCCGGAGCTTTCGGCATTCGGAGACGGCCGTGCAGCCGACAACATTATTCAGGTTCTTGCCACCAAGGAGTTGAGTTCGAATGCATGATGCGATGAATGCGAAGACGGTTTTGGTAACGGGGGCGGCGGGATTCCTGGGCTCCCACCTGTGCGATGCGCTACTGTCCCATGGGCACCGGGTGGTTGGGATAGACGATCTCTCTCACGGCAAACGCGATAACCTGGTGGACGCCGGAAAGAATCCGAACTTCTCTTTCCACGTTGTGGACCTCGCCGATGCCGCGAAGGTGCGGGCAGTGAGCCAGGGCGTTGAGGTGTTTGCCCATCTGGCGGCGTTCAAGATTCCGCGTTACGGAAACCGGCTGCAGACCCTGCTGGTGAATTCTCAGGGGACTCTGAACGTTCTGGAGCTGGCTGCAGAGAAGAAGGCCAAGTTTGTTTTTACCTCCACCTCTGATGTTTACGGCAGAAATCCAGCAGTGCCGTTCAGCGAGACCAGCGAAAGCGTCCTTGGGCCCTCCACGATTGCCCGCTGGGCGTACGCAGGCTCGAAACTCTTTGATGAACATCTAGCCTGGGGATTCAGTGAAGCGCATGGTGTTCCGGTGACGATTCTGCGCATCTTCGGCTCTTACGGTCCGCGCCAGAACCTGAGCTGGTGGGGCGGCCCGCAGTCGGTTTTCATCGATAGCATCCTGAACAGCGAAAGCATTCCCATTCACGGTGATGGCCTACAGACACGCAGCTTCACCTTTGTCGCGGACACTGTGGCTGGAATCCTGGCGGCGCTGGAGAGCAATGCAGCCAACAACCAGATCATCAACGTGGGCAGCACACATGAGATTTCTATCGTTGATCTGGCAAAGCTCATTCACAGGCTTTCCGATGCTGCCGAACCGCTGCGCCTGGAGTTTGTGCCTTATAAGAAAATCAGCGGGCAGGATTATGAAGATGTCCGCAGGCGGATTCCTGAGGTGAGCAAGGCCGAGCGGCTGCTGGGATTCAGGGCAAACATTTCCCTGGAGGAAGGTCTTGCGCGCACCATTGCCTGGCAGCGGGTAGTACGCAGCGCAGAGCACGCGGCGGTGGCGGGATGAGCACGGGATCGATTGTTGAAAAACCCGAGTTGCTGATGGAGCGCGCCAAACCCGCGGCGGCGTCCGCGCTGTGGCAGTGGGCGGCGCTGGGCGCGATTGTGCTGGGATCGTTCGGGCACTTGTTGATCAAAATGGGAGTGACTGCGGCGGCCCACCAGCCTGGAAGCAGCGGCATTCTCGGGCGGCTCAGCAACTACATTCTTCAGCCTGCGGCCATGACCGGACTGCTTATCTACGGTGTGGGAACGCTGCTGTGGATTTATGCGGTGTCGCAGCGGAACATCAGTTTTCTCTATCCGCTCACTGCGCTCACTTATGTGGTGGTGGCCCTGGGCGGCAAGTTTTTCTTCGGCGAACTGATCTCTCGGCAACGTTGGCTGGGGATTGCGGTAGTCATGATCGGCGTGGCCATGTTGCAACTATCAGCGAAGGAGCAAAGAGCATGAGCCCGCTGGCGGCGCTATGGTTGAGCATTGGCCTGGGCGCGTGCGCCCAGGTGTTCCTGAAGCGTGGAGTTGGCCACCAGCAGATTGTCGGCGGTGCTCGTTCGTACTTTGCGCTTATTCGCTCCGGCTGGGTGTGGGCCTGGGGCGTGTGTTTTGTGTTTGCCACCGCGTTGTGGATGACCGCGATCTCCACCATGCAGGTTTCATACGCGTTTCCTTTGTTGAGTATTGGTTATCTCGTGGTTGCTGTGCTCTCTATCGTTTTTCTGAAGGAGCGGATACCGGCTTCTCGCTGGGCAGCGATTGGGGTGATCACGCTGGGTGTGGCGTTGATATTCAGGAGTCAGTAGTTAGTAATTAGTAGTTAGTAATTAGCAAAGTCAAAGTCAAAACCAAAAGCGAAAGCAAAAGCAAACCTCACTACGGAGACACAGAGGCACGGAGACACGGAGGAAAGCGAAGCAAGAAATTGAAAATTTAGGGCCGAGAATCAAAAGCAAAGACCGAAGGAACCGAGGATATAGAGACGATCGAAGTTTATGGAAGCGAAGCACAAAATTCACGTAGGCATTCTGGGTGGCGGGATTACCGGCCTTACGGCTGCGTTCTATCTTCTGCGCGCTGGATGCCAGGTGACTGTGCTTGAGGCCCGTCCGCAGCTTGGGGGACTCGCTACTTATTTTGACTTTGGACCGTTTTATTGGGACAAATTCTATCACTGCATTCTTACTTCAGATGCTCCGCTGCTTCAGTTGAT
>DATDGH010000721.1:0-10434 GCA_036522215.1 Candidatus Angelobacter sp.
AAGGTTGATGGTTCACCAGGCCATAAGATTGAAGAGCAGCGTGGCAACGCGCGATTTCGCGCGGCAATCGATCCATCTCGGCACGCTCAGAATAGGGTAGACCTCCGCTCTGCTGCAGGGCGCTGTAGGTGTCCAGCGCTTTCTGATAGGAAGACAGAGCTTGTTTCGATCGGTCTTGTTGTTCTGGAGAGGCGGTCAATCTCCGGGCTTGGTAGGCGTCGCCCAGCAGACCATAGGCCTTGGCCAACTGTAGTTTGCTCTGGGCATTCGAGGGATCGGCCGCTTCCAGTTCGCTGCTGATCTTCGCCGCCCGATTTCCAAAATGAAAAGCCTGGGCAACATTGCCCTGCCGGCGAAATGTTTCTCCCAGTCCGTAAAGTGCGTCCGCCAGATCTTCTTTCGCCCGCTGGTCGTTAGGATCGGTGGCCTCCACCGACTCAGCTATTGCCTGTGCCCGGCGGTACGGCGCCAGGGCCGCAGCCAAGTCCCCTTTTTTCCTCAGAGTCTCTGCCAGCATAGTGTAGGAGTCGGCAAGGTCTAATTGGGCTCGAACGTTGCTGACATTCCTGGCTAGAACCAGCTTCCGAATTTGCAGAGACTTTTCACCGTACTCCAGGGCTTTGCGATAATTCCCCAGGTCCTGCCAGGTAATCTCCATCGAGAGATACGTGAGGGCGATATTGTACTGAGCCACCTGCGCTCGCCGTTTGTCTGTGGATGCCGCCAGCTTTTCATAAGTGGCTGCGGCTTTGGAGTAGCTGGCCAGACTGGCCTGATAGTCGCCGGTGAAATCCTGAAGTTGCCCCAAATTGAGATGCACAATGCTCACCAGATTCTGATAGTGCAGATTCTCAGGGTAGTCGCGAATCAATGCCGTATAGAGAGACAAAGCCTTGTTATCGCAATCCAAGGCGCCTGCGTGATCTGCCGTGTACAACAAAGTGTGGCCCATCTTCATGTACAAGACCCCGAGGTCTTTTCTGTCTATTTCGGATTCCGGACTGGCATCCAAAAGTGCCTGCGTGATCTGCGCCGCCTTCCTGTAACTTGCCATGGTTCCCGATATATCCCCAAGATTTTCGGTTCCGGATCTACCCTGTATATCCCCGATGCTGACATAGGCGTCTGACAGCTCTCGCTGCAACGATGCATCGCCACTGGCCTCACCGGCCAGACTATCGAGGTAATTCAGAGACATGCCGACGATCATTTTCCGCGCGGCCAGAGTCCCCGGCAGGTTGGCAATGGCATCGTGAATGTCAAACAGAGAATTGGAAAGTTTGCGAACATCATTGAAGCGGCGTTCTGCGCGCTGGCTCTGCGCACGCGCGACTTCAGCCTGCTGCCGGGCAACGCGTGCTTCATGCAGAGTCACGGCCATGCCTGCTATTAACGTGACCACAGTGGCTGCAGCCGCAGCAACTCCGGCTTTGTGCCGCATAACGAACTTTGAGGCCCGATACCCGATCGTGTCCTTGCGCGCGATCACTGGCAGGTTCTCCAGATGCCGGCGCAAATCTTCAGAGAACTGTTCTACCGACGCATACCGCCGTTCCGGCTCCTTGCGTAGAGCCATCAGAACAATGTTGTCCAGGTCGCCGCTCAGGCGTTTGCTGAGTTCCTCTGGCGAGCCGCCACGCAGGCCGCTCGCCGTGTCCGGCGGAATCTGTTCTGCGTCATCATGTTTGCTTCCTTTGCCCAACCGGCGCACTGCTGTACTCGGTTTTTCCGGCTCGGTCTGGCACACGGCCAGTGCCAGTTCATTGGCCGTCTTGCCGGCATTGTGATAAGGACTGCATCTCGTCAGCAATTCGTAGAGCACGACGCCCAGAGAGTAGACATCGCTCGCAGTGGTGATGGGCCCGCCTTTTACTTGTTCCGGACTTGCGTATCCTGGCGTCAGCACTCGCTGTACAGTCAAAGTTGTTTCCACCGGCCCGGCGAGAGTGCCTGCATCCAGAATCTTCGCGATGCCGAAGTCCAGAAGTTTAGGCACCCCGTTGGACGTGACCAGGATATTGCCCGGCTTGATGTCCCGATGGACGATCAAGCGCTGGTGAGCGTACTGGACAGCAGAACAAACCTGAGTGAAGAGTTTGAGCCGGTCGGGGATCGAGAGTTTGCGGGAGTCGCAGTACTGGTCAATGCGCTGGCCTTCGATCAGTTCCATGACGACATAGGGCACACCCTCTTCCGTTGTTCCCCCGTCGAGCAGTCTGGCGATGTTGGGATGATCGAGGCTGGCCAGAATCTGTCGTTCGTTCCTGAAACGGATGTTTACGGAACCTGGGTTCAGGCCGCCGCGCACCATTTTTATGGCTACCTGCTGGCGGTATTCTTCGTCGGCACGGACTGCGCGGTAAACCTCGCCCATGCCCCCACTTCCGATCCTCTCGACGATCTGGTAGGGGCCCAGCCTCCGTCCCAGGAACGGATCACTATGCTCACCGAACTCAGTATCTGCAGCCAGAGATTGGGCCGCCATTTGAAAAGCCGGCGTTTCCATGAATCGCCCGGCTTGCCTCTGATGCGCCAGGAGGGATTCCACTTCGCGGCGCAGGTCTGCGTCGCCGCCACAGGCGGCTTCGAGGTAGGCGGCCTGACCGCTTTCTTCACGCTCCAGGGCGGCGTGACACAATTGCTCCACTCGCTGCCATCGATCAGAGTCCATCGCGTTTCTCCGCGCTCATCTCGCGCAACAACCAGAGCTTGGCCATCCTCCAATCGCGCTTGACGGTTTCATCGGACACCTTCAGGACTGCCGCCGTTTCTTCAACACTCAGCCCACCGAAGAACCTGAGTTCCACCACCCGGCTCTTTCTTTGGTCAACGCCGGCCAGTCCTGTGAGCGCCTCGTCCAGCGCCAGGATGTCGGCCGCAGGCTCGTGCGATCCGAATAGCGCTTCATCAAAAGTTACCCGCCGCGCCGTGCCGCCGCGCTTTTGGTAGTTCCGGGAGCGGGCGAAGTCAATAAGAATTCGTCGCATCATGCTTGCGCAGAGGGCAAAGAAATGGGCGCGGTCCTGCCACTTCACATCACGCAGATCCACCAGCCGGACATACACCTCATTGATAAGGGCGGTGGCCTGGAGCGTGTGGCCGCGTTGCTCCCGGGCCATGTAACGCCTAGCCGTGCGGTGCAGCTCCTCATAGACCAAAGGCGTTAGTTTCTCCAGTGCCTGCGGATCGCCGCCGCTCCAGGCAAGGAGCAGGCCGGTGATTTCATGTGTGGGGGATGTCATGCTACACCTCCCAATACCAAGGGCCTTAGTTTTTCAGGTGCGGGCGGAACCCCGCCGTTCCAGGCAAGCAGCAGGCCAGTGATTTCATGTGTGAGGGCTGTCAAAATGCCACACCTCCCCACAGGAAATTCGGCCAATTTTTGCCAGCGAGTATAACACCTCCTCCACACTTAGCCGTCGGCGGGTCCGTCGAGGCTCGGCTCTGCCAGGCTCGAGAAATTTTTCACAGCTTAACCTTTTTGGGCGCGATTCTCGCTATAGGAAACAGGGAGATTTTTGATGAGAACACAATTGATGGCAACGATATTCCTGATTTTGATTTGTGCTTCCTGCAGCAGCAAATCGACGACGCCTGGCTCGTCATTCACGGCATCGTCGCGGCCCGGCCATTCTGATCCCCGGAACGACTACACCACGCCTTACCTGTCAGACGAAAAGATAACCAGGCTCATCGATTCCATGAAGGAGGAGCACAACCCATTCGAAGTGATTTTCAAGAAGGGCGGCGGAGTCAACACCCTGGGTGACATGCAGAGCCGGCTGGCAGAGTTCAATGCCTTTGCCCAGAGATACGGCTTTCAGGACTATCAGGATTACACCGCTGTCTGGGGGCGAGTGGTCGTCGGACAGGCGGCGATCTGGGGAGAAGGGATGAAGCAGGACGCGGTCAAGATGATCCAGAGCACTATTGATAGCGCCAAGAAAGAGCTGCAAAAACCTGACCTCAACCCGGACATGCGCAAAATGTATGAAGAGCAGGTAGCCGGCAGCGAAAAGTCGCTGGCCGATATGCAGAAACCAAGCAAGCCGGCGCTCAACGAATCAGACTTGGCCCTGGTAAAGAAATACCTGCCGCAGATAGAAGAGGCCAGTAAGAAATACAACTGAGAAGGAAGAAAAAAATGATCAAACAGGACAAGCAATCGTTGGTGAAGCTCATAGGCATCGGCACTCTGGCGTTGTGCTTGCAGTTCATCACTTGGGTAGCTCTCGTGGCAGCAAGCCCACTTTCCGGAGCGGCGCAGGGGACGGGCGGGAACAGCCCGTCGGCGTGGCAAATGCCCTCGTTTTCTGCCGACCAGATCCACACCACTGGCAAAGAAACCATGACATCGAAGGTGTGGGCCAGCGGGAACGCAATGCGGATCGAAGGTGAGAAAAAGGGAAAGAAATCAATCATCATCATGCGCTTCGATCGCAAGGTGATGTGGAGTGTGATGCCGGACCAAAGGATGTACCTGGAGTTGCCGTGGGCCAACCAGGGCGAATGGGCCTCCATGGTGCAGGGTGCCCAGACACAACGCCAGTCCCTGGGCGCTGAACAGGTGGGATCGTATCACTGCGACAAGTCGCGCCTCCAGGTTACTTTGCAAGGCAAGGTCTACATCAGCTTGGAATGGGCGGCGAAAGAGTTGAACGGATTTGTGGTCAAGACCCAGGACGAGAAGGGCCAGTGGTCCAGCGAATATCAGAATGTCAAACTGGGCGCCCAGGATCCTTCTCTGTTCGAGGTTCCGGCGGACTATAGGAAGCTCTCGCTGGGCGGAATGATGCAGAACAAGTGAGGCGGCGGTGGCACGGAAGCTTCAGATGCAGGCACCAATGATCGACATCCTGAATTTCGGCAGGCTTGGTCGGCGCTTTCTTGCGGGCCTCACTCTTTGCGCTGCCGCAATAGGCCACGCGGTGCCCGCCTTCGCGCAGGCGATCGCCGGGACCTATGTGTTGCTGGGAGATTCCGATGGCACGAAACCGAAAGCGGGCGCCAAGCTCGAACTCTCTTTCTCCGGCGGCGTGGTCAAATTGTTTGCCGTTCGGCCTGGTGAAACAGTTCGTGACACCGGGACATATTCCATCGCGGCCCATCAGATCACCATCCACTTCAAAGAGGTCGATTGGGCGGCAGACCACCAGCCCTATTCTTTCGATGGTTGCACGCTGACGCTGCCCTTCATGGCTGTGAGTTCGGCTTCGGGTCCGGGGACGTCGTCGTGGCAGCGAGAGGCTCCTAAATGCGCTGGCCAGCCAGCAAGCGCGGTTCAAGGCCAACTTCCGAAGCCCAAATTCAGCCCGTTTTCGGCTGACGAGGTCATTACAGCAGGCGATCAGCATCGCACGATAAGGGTCTACGCTACGGAAAATGCCCTGCGTTCCGAAAGCTTGGAAAACGGGCAAGATACTGTCACCATTATGCGGTTTGATCGAAATGTTGTTTGGACACTGACGCCGCAGACCAGGAGCCTGGCGGAAACCAGCCTCAATTTCGGCGCCGGGAGCTCGCCCCTGCAACAAAGCCCAGTTGGACCAGACTGCAAAGCCGTGGGCAACGAGCAAATAGGCGCCTATCTTTGCTCCAAGGTACTCTGCCACGCGACTCTGGGAGGACATGATTACACGGAGACGCAATGGTCCGCTCAGGCGTTGGGAGGGCTGATCATTAAATACACTGATGGAGTACAGACTCTGGAACTTCAAAATATCAAGCTTGAGCCGCCCGATCCAAAGCTTTTTGAGATTCCTCCGGGATACCAAGAGCAGTCCAGCAAGTAAGTCGCGCATGGCGGCACAGAAAGGACAATGCCCAGTGAGATCGGCAACAATTGCATTAGCAGTGCTATCGGTTCTTATGGGTTTTCCCATGCCCGGTTTAGCCAAGTCCAAGGGGCCTTGTACCTGTGACGACATTCCAGACATAGAAAAAAGGTTGAAAGAGATCGATGAAACCCGTGCTGGGTGGCAACAGGTTTTGACGGACATGTTCCGCAACCCTCAGAATGCCCCGAAGACACCGGCAGACGCTAGACAACATTTCAAAGATGCTATGGGATGGGGCTCCGGCCCGACCACGCAGGCAGGTGGGCTAGACCCAAATACGGGCGATGTCAAAACCGATCCAGTGTGGGAGTCCCAGCACTGTGACGCCGTCGTGGAAGCCAACATTGTTCATGAAAAGAGCCATGCGGCAGATTACAGAGTGCGGATTCCTTTCCTTGTGATTTTCGGCGCGCCGGCAAAAGCTCTGGCCATGTCGGAAATCGACGCCCGGGATAGAGAAGAAGCATTTCTGCAAGAAAAGCTCCAAGAGTTGCGACAGAATTGCGGTCAGTGGCGTTGCAAGTGCAACGGTCAGCTGTACAATGGCGCAGCCAAATGCTCTATCGGCTGCCCTCCGCCTTCGCTCGCTTGTATCGCTCCCACTTGTTATGAAATTGATCCCAAGACGGGAAAGAAAACAGGCAAAGCATTTTAGTACCAAGGTAAACCAAGAGGGCACTGTCACCGGGTACCCTCTCTCCGAAGCCAAAAGACCCGAGACTGGATATTGTCTGCTCACACGTGCAGGGACTCCTCCTGGGGGCTGCACAGGCGGTCGGGTTCCGGGTCGTCTACGGCTTGCCTCTGCCATCAGCTTTTCCCGCGTGACTACAAGCGCGCACTCTCCGTCAGATGTATTTCTTGGGGCGGCTCTGCGTTACACGATTACGCGCTACGAGGTGCTGCGACCGCGGTAAGGCAGAAAAAGCAGGTTTACGGCTTTCTGGGAGATTCCTTCTTTGATCCTTTGTCCTCTTTTTTGTCTTTGTTTCGATCAAGCCCTTCGCGTACGCCGTCTGCCACTGCTTTAACATCTTGTTTGACTTCGCGTGTTGCTTTTTCAGTTTTTGCTTTGATCTCCTCGGGTTTTTGATTACAGCCAGCCAGGATTGCGAGCAGCGTGCCTGCAAGGGCAAATTGACACTTCGCTAGGAATTTCATCTGTTAATCGATTCTCCGCCCTATCTTCTGATGGGTGTACGAACGCGGCGGTTGGCTGTTTCTGGTTGAGGCGTGCTGGGCCTAAGATCTAAGCGTGACAGTGATTGAATGTAGAATGGCCAAAGCGTGGATAAAGATGTAATCGAACAACGGGTGGCAGACCGTTTCGTCTTACAGGTCAGGGTGCTCCCGAAACGGCAGGAACACAGAATTAGATCAGTACCTCTTCACAGGATAATCTTCTGCGTGCGCTTTCGTGTCCTTTGTGGATGGCTGCTCTTTCTGGTGGTTGCGTCCAGCGAATCGTCATTTGCGACGTCTGATCGCGCCTGGAGCGTGCAATATCAGCCAAAAGCGCTGGTGAACGGCTCACCGGTGCTGTTTCGCGTAGAAGCTCCGGCCGCGGTCACGTCCCTGCAGGGGACGTGGGCGGAGCGCACGTTCGACTTCCGTTTCGGCCGGTCATGCAAGTGCTGGTTTGCGATTGCCGGGGTTGACCTCGGTACGAAGCCGGGCCAACACACCCTGGAGCTGAAAGGCTCGACCAAAGACAACACAGCGCTCACACAGAATGAGGAGATTTTGGTTCGTGAAAAACAGTATCCGCTGAGCACGGTAACCCTGCCCCCCGCGTACGTACAGCCGCCGCCGGAAGTGCAGGCGCGAGTCGAAGAGGAGCAGGCGCTGAAGAAAAAGCTATTTGGCGAACTGGCGCCGGAGGCCCTCTGGTCAGGACGTTTTCAGCCTCCGGTGGCAACCGGAGTTTCCGGAGGTTTTGGCGCGGTTCGTGTGGTCAATGGCGTGAAGGGCAGCCCACATCAAGGCACCGACTATCACGCCAAAGTCGGCACGATGGTACGCGCCTCCAATCGCGGGAAGGTACTCCTCGCGCGCAACCTCTACTTCGAAGGCAACTGCGTGATAATCGACCATGGGCAGGGCCTGGTCACGATCTACATGCACCTATCCAAGATTAAGGTCAAGGAGGGGCAAGCGGTCGCGAAAGGGCAATTCCTTGGCTTGAGCGGAAGCAGCGGTCGATCGACCGGACCCCATCTGCACTTCGCGGTTCGGTGGCAGGGCTCGTATCTTGATCCGAGAACACTGCTCACGATCATCCCTCCGGAACCGGAAGCGAGTGTTGCCCCGGGGCGCGACTAAAGAAAAAATAGCGAAGCTGTAGCCCAAATGCCATGAACGGGTGGCGTAGAGACGCGCGGTAACGCGGCTCACAGATTTTGATGGGCTACACCAACTCTGGTTCCGCGCTGGCGTACACTGCGGCGGGTGGCAAGCTGCCAAAGATAATCTTATTTACCAATTCTTTGGCGTCTTTCAGCTCGACGCTTTTCTATACCTATTAACAACATCATAATTAGATGTAAATTACTGGTTGACAACATTTATAAAGATATGTTCTACTAAGCATGGAGCCCCCAGGGGCTGCCGTAGTACTTTGATCTTTGAAAACTGAATAGAAATGGGAAGCACGGGGCCTCGCCTTACGCGGGACGCAGCCGGGGAAGTGTACTTAGCACCCGTGAATTGAATCGCGGACGCAGCCGAAGAAGTGTGCCTTGCGCTTTGCCAACCGGACGCTTGTGCTGCGCGGTTTGCTCTGGGTGTTGCCTTACCTGGTCCCTCAGGTTACCTCGACCTCAAAAGGTAACCTTAAACCTGCCTGAAGGCTACTTTTTCCCTGACCTGATCACGTGGCGGACTGGAAAACGGGTTTTGTCGCGCGGTGGAAGAGATCTGCTCAGACGTGCAGGGACTCCTCCTGGGGGCTGCACAGGCGATCGAAATCTTCCGGTCCGAACATCTGACGAACCTCGGTTTCGCCTTCCCAACCCGGCCAGTATTGCTTATGAAGTTCCATGAACTTGACCGCCGATTGGATCGCTTCTTCCTTTGATTTGAACTCAAACTGCGCGTAACCACCGATAACTTCTTTGGTCTCGGCGAAAGGCCCATCGGTGACGCTCACCCGCCCTCCAGAAAGCCTGACGCGGGCACCCAGCGCAGTTGGCGCCAGCCCTCCACTTCCGAGCATCGAGCCGGCTTTGGTCTCCTCTTCGGCCACCTTCGCAATCGCATCCATCAGCTCCTTGGGCGGACGGCCCTGCTTCTCCGAATGCTTGACTATCATCATGAATCGCATTGTTCCATCTCCTCTATTAATTTGGGTTGTGGAGGCCAGTTGGGATCTCGACCACCGGCCCTGGACTCTATCTGTAGGTCGAACAAGTGGGCGCGAAATCGACACAGCAATCGGCGCTGACCGCAATTTATTCTTTCGACATCTCCTTCCGCAGCCGTTCTTCCTGTTCCCTCAGCTCAGGAGTGAACTCGTCGCCGAAGTCACACGCCTCAAATAAGGGACGAATCTCGATCTCAGTGCCTCCGTCGAAGGGAGCGCGCTTAAGCCATTCCACTGCCTCATCCATGGATTGGACCTTCCACAGCCAGTAGCCGGCGATTAATTCCTTGGTCTCGGCGAATGGTCCGTCAATCACCGTGCGTTTTTCACCGGAGAACTTGACGCGCTTGCCTTTGGATGTGGGATGAAGCCCGTCGCCAGCAAGCATGATGCCGGCTTTCACTAGTTGCTCGTTGTACGCGCCCATCTTAGTAAGGATTTCCTTATCAGGAAGAACGCCCGCTTCTGATTCCTTATTCGCTTTTACTATGACCATGACTCGCATTGTTTTATCTCCTCTTTTAAATTGGATAAATTCAAAAACTACAAAGCTCATTTCCCTTGGTATGCGTTCTGCAATTTCTGTATGTCAATTTTGTCCATGGTCAGCATGGCTTTCATCACTCTGCCTGCTTTTTCGCGATCCGGATCGCTCATCAGCTTACTGAGAGTGGTGGGAATGATCTGCCAGGAAAGTCCATACTTGTCTTTCAACCACCCGCACCGGCTCTTCTCACCGCCTTCAGAGAGCTTTTCCCACAGATGGTCCACGTCCTGCTGGGTCTCGCAGTTCACCAGCAAGGATATGGCCTCAGTAAATTTGAACATCGGGCCGCCGTTCAAGGCCGAGAATTGCTGCCCATTCAGGGTAAATCCCACGACCATCACCTTGCCTTTCGGGCCTGGACCGGCGTCTCCATAGCGGCTGACGGTGTCAATTTTTGAATTCTTGAACAGGGAGACGTAAAAGTTGGCGGCCTCCTCTGCTTTATCGTCAAACCACAAAAATGGTGTGATTTTCTGCATATGATTCCTTTCCTTCCTGGATTTCCCAAAATACCCGTGTTCTTTATATCTGCTCTACGTAATAGGTCGAACGAGGGGATGTGGGATCGACAGGTTTAAGAATTATTTTTTGGGGTTCCCTAATGTTTTTTCTATTGATTTCAGATCAGCCCAGACTTCGTGAATGGCGGACACGACTTTTGCGGGCTGCTCAAAGGGAACCAGGTGACT
>DATDGH010000722.1:0-7596 GCA_036522215.1 Candidatus Angelobacter sp.
GAAGATGGTCCCAGCCAGATGGCGGTGGAAGATTACGCGCTGGCGTGTGCGCTGGCGGGATTTGTGGTGCTGAGCCCATCCGATGAATTCTGCGCGCGGGCCCTGGTGCATCGCATGGCCGAGCATGCAGGTCCGGTCTACATGCGCACCGGCAGGCCTAAGGCGCCCATCATCTACGGGCCGGAGGACACCTTCGAAATCGGCAAAGCCAACCAGCACGGTGATGGCCGCGATGTCGCCATTATGGCCTGCGGCATGGAGGTAGGCTATGCCCTGCAGGCGCAGGCGCAGCTTGCCGACGAGGGCATCCATGCCCGCGTGCTGGATATGCACACCATCAAGCCGGTGGACGAAGCGGCGATCGCGAAGGCTGCGAGTGAATGCGGCGCAATCGTAACCGCGGAAGAGCATCTGCTGGACGGCGGCCTGGGCTCCCAGGTAGCGCGCGCTGTGGCCAAAACTCATCCGGCGCCGATGGAATTTGTGGGCATCAAGGACACCTACGCTGAATCCGCCACTCCCGACCAGTTGATGGACAAATACGGTTTGACAGCGCCGTATATTGTGAAGGCGGTCAGGGCAGTGTTGAAGCGGAAGTCTTTTTAGTTTATCTCGAACGAAGTGAGCGAACCCTACAACCTAAAAATTGCTTCGGATCAAGAAGGCTTGATTCAGAATCCTCCTGAGTTCCACAGCATCCCCTGCTTGAACCAAAGTCAAATTCGGGTGAGCATCAAGGCCACACTCGGGAGTTGCGATCACGGGAATGCCTGCCGCCAATGCTCGCAACAACGGCCGCGGCGCGTTTTCGATGAACGCAGGTTGGACGACCAGGGAGACCTGTTGCAACCAGTCTTCTCCCTTTTGCAGTCGACTTGCATTCACGCCTTCCCAGAAGGTCTCTGACTCCAGATTGTTTCCCAGCAACAGTAACTTTTCGTTTGAGCCTCGCATGGCTTCGCGTAACTGGTAAGCGCCCTTGCGGGCCACGGTCGGGCCGGGAAAGACAATGAGGTCTCCATGATCGGCGGCCTTTACCTTTGGCAGCTTCCACGGCAGTTTTTGAGTCTTGCGGGGAAGCAACCCAGCCAGCAGTGTGTGCGGAGTAACGATGCTCTCGGCCTGTTCCAGCGCCTCCATCTCAGCCTCGACCATCCAATCGGGTGCGCGAAATTCCTGAAAACTCTTTTGCTCGGGGAATTGCCGGGCCAACTGATCAAGCCGGGAGTGCAGCAGACGTAGTGGCAATCGGGTCATCAGCACGGCAAATCGCCGGCCTCCCAGGCTGCCACAGCGCCAAATGAATGGAAGCAACGTCTGAGCAACATACAGAAAGGACGCGGAACTGGAGAGCCGAGCGGCATAGCAGTCCGCCAGGTTCCGGGAGCGCCGGACTTGTATGGCGATAGGAGGAAGGCTTTCAACCAACCTGAATTTTGATTGCACAGAGGAAAGAATGGTACGCAGGTTGGCGCCGGTCACATTGCGGTAGCCCTCAGAATTCCAGCGATATCTATGGAGCGGGGCTAACCGGTTCCAATGCCAGGGAAGCAGCAGTTGATCCGTGCCGGACCTCTCCTGCCGGCAAAATTCATCGAACTCAGGCCAGCACTCCTCGATGAGAAACGCCCGATGTCCACGATGCCTAGGGCCGCCATTCTTGATGTGACGGAAGCAATCTACCATCCCGCAATCCGTACAGGTGTTGACCGGCTGCGATGCTCGAGTTTCACTTGCCAGCGCGTGTGCCTGGATCGACAGCAGAGCTTGTTTGCCCCAGAACCCGACCAGCAGTTCATCTCCGCTGAGACTGGCCGTAATCAAGAGGTCCTGAGTTGGAATGAAGCGGAAGTCAACGTAGTTCCAGAAAACGGTCGCATCCCGGCCATTTTCTGCCGCCGAACCGGGAACAACTGCGGTGTGCGCGTGCCGCTCCACAATCTTGCAGCCGCAGGTCAGGGCCGCGTCATAGAGAGCATTGGAGAGTTGGCATAGGCCACCTCCTACGCTGGGAATCAGGCAGCCCTGGCGCAGCTCTCTGCCCTTGATGTATCCCCTGGATTTCTTTGCTCTGCCCACCTGTTTCCAAAAGCTAAAGGTCTCGCCCACCGGAACCTCGGCCAGATGCAGGCTGGCGCAGGCATTGCGTAGATTCTCCACTTTGCCGAACTGCAGGGCTTCTTCAACTGCACCTTCTGCAGTCCAGAGAGGGGTTCTTGACTGCGCCAGCAGGACCGCATAGTCGGTTTGGTTGCCTCGGGCAAAGCGATGCAGGCCAGTCCGCAGATTGGAAAGCGAACGGCCACGGCGTAGAACTGCGGCCTTGGCAAAGAAGACGAGCGCAGACAAACGAGTTGGTTCCGCTGGATGCACAGGAACTCAATCAATATGCCCAACGAGGGCAATTGTTCAAAGATGCTGAAAGTATCTGGCCATCGAGACGAACAACCCTTCAAGGCTTTTCAAAGGGCTTGATGCGCGCAGATCCGCCGGGTGCGCGGTTCGAGACACAATGATCATAACGCACAAACAAATCCTAATCCAACTGCCTCAGCGCACTTCTCCTCCCATACAAGACGATCGATCCCACCATCGCCACCGCAACCATCCCTGCAATAGCATGGGGAGCGCTGACGACCCGGGCAAGGGACCCGGCGATGAGGCTGCCGACAGGCGGGAGGCCCAGGAAAGCGGTGGAATAGATGCTCATCACGCGGCCACGCATGTGGTCGTCAGACAAATGCTGAAGCACAGCATTGATAGTGGCCACCATCAGGATCATGCAATAACCGGACAGCATGAGCAGAGCGCCGGATAGAGCAAACGAACGCGAGAAAGTGAAGGCGATGATCGTGGCAAAGAATCCCAGGCCGGCGGAGAAGATGAGCCGGCCGCGCCGCGCCACCTTGCCTACATAAGCAATGGTACCGGCGCCGAAGAACGAACCGATCCCGGAGCAGGCCATCAGGATGCCCAGGCCGCGCTCGTCGGAGTGGAGCACGTCGCGGGCAAAGTAGGGAACAAAAACCAGGAACGGAAGCACGAGCAGGCTGGCGATGCTCACCATCAAAACCAGGGAAAGCATTTCTTCGCGGGCAAATACGTAGGCGAATCCCTGTTTCATCTTGAGCCACAAATGTCCTTCGCCTGGAGCCACGTTCTCTTTGTAGCGAATTTGCGTGAGGGCAATGATGACTGCCAGAAAGCTCAAGCCATTCAGAAAAAAGTTTCCCGCCACGCCCACCGCCGCCATGGCAAAGCCACCCAGCGTGGGACCCAGCACGCGCGACATGTTGAACTGCGCTGAATTCAGGGCGATGGCGTTGATGAGGTCGTCGCGCGGCACCAGGCGCGGCACCAGGGCCTGGTAGCTGGGGGTATTGAGCGACATGGCGATGCCTGTACCAGCGGCCAGCATCGCGATCTCCGCGACATTTATCTTGTTGAGGTAAGCCAGCACCGCCATGGCGAAGGCAAAAATCATCATGGCGGATTGCGTGACCATGAGCAGCTTGCGCTTGTTCACGTGATCGGCGATCACGCCGCCAATCAGGGCAAACAGCAGGATGGGAATAGTGGAGCAAAACCCAATCACGCCCAGCCAGAAGGCAGAGTTGGTGAGTTGCAGCACCAGCCAGCCCTGGGCCACGTTCTGCATCCAGGTACCGATGTTGGAGAGAAAGTTTCCAGACCAGAAGAGGCGGAAGTCGCGATTGCGCAGTGCACGCGCAATCCGCGGAAGCTCAATGATGGTGGTTTCAGCCGAGTCTGTGACCGCGCCCTGAGCCACTCCGGCGATCGCATCTGCGCGCGGCAGCGTGGGATCGTCCAGGGTCGGCAAGTCGGCGCTGGCACTGGAATTGATCTGGAGGTCTTTGTCCAAGGCAGTCCTTACTATTATGCCGTAATGTTGGTGGATCGCTCGGATTCGAACAAAGGCGCACTCATGGTGTAACCTTTTCAGTCCGGTCGTCCCGATAAAGGAGAACAGATTTTGAAGCCTGCCACACTCGTTGTTGCGCTTGCATTTTTTGCGCATTGCAGCTTCGGCCAGCAAAAACCAGCCAGCCCCTCCACTACACAGGTCTTTGGATTTCGCAATTTCAGTCAGCAGCATCAGTGGGACCAGAAATTCATCGCCGTGCCGGACCCGGCGCGGGCGGAAGAACATTTGAAGATCCTGACTGCGGAGCCTCATGTGGCGGGATCGCCGGAAGACCGCAAGACCGCAGAGTATGTTGCGCAAAAATTCAAAGAGGCTGGTTTGCAGACGGAAATTGTGGAGTACAAGGTCTGGATGAACCGGCCCGCGGAGATCAGTGTGAGCGTAACCGCGCCACCCAACGTGAAGATGAGTGGTCCCACGCGCGAACATGTCTCCAGTGATCCTTTCCAGGATGATCCCCGCATTCTTATGGGATTCAGCGGCTCCTCTCCCTCCGGAGACGCAGAAGCAGACGTGGTCTATGCCAATTATGGGCGGCCGGAAGATTTCAAAAAGCTGGAGGAGTTGAAGATTGATGTAAAAGGAAAGATCGTGCTGGTCCGCTATGGCGAGAATTTTCGCGGGGTGAAGAGTTTCGTCGCCCAGGAACATGGGGCCGCAGGAGTGATCATCTACTCAGACCCGTGGGACGATGGTTACTTCAAAGGCGATGCGTATCCCAAGGGGCCATGGCGGCCGGAAGCCGGCATCCAGCGTGGCTCCATCCAGTACATCTTCATGTATCCCGGCGATCCCACTACGCCGGGGATAGCCTCCGTGCCTTCCTTACCGGACTCGCAGCGTATTCCGCCGGAACAGGCCACCAACATGCCGAAGATTCCCACAACTCCGCTATCGTACGGTGATGCAATGCCCATTTTGGCAAACCTCGGTGGCCCGGAGACGCCGCGTGAATGGCAGGGCGCACTGCCTTTCACTTATCACATCGGCCCGGGACCGGTGCGGGTGAAGATGCATCTGAAGCAGGCCTACCAGTACTGGCCCATCTGGGATGTGATCGGCCGCATTCCCGGCAGCAAGTCTCCCGGACAGTTGGTGGTGCTGGGCAATCATCGCGATGCCTGGGTCTACGGCGCAGTTGATCCCAACAGCGGCACAGCCGCCATGCTGGAGTCGGTGCACGGCATGGGTGAATTGCTCAAACAGGGATGGAAGCCCGATCGAACCATCATCTTTGCCAGTTGGGACGCGGAAGAAGAAGGGCTGATCGGCAGCACCGAGTGGGGAGAAGAACATGAGCGTGACCTTGGGAATGCCGTCGCCTATTTCAATCTTGATGTAGCCGTGACTGGGCCCAATTTCAACGCATCCGCTGTGCCCAGCCTGAAAGGCTTTGTGCGCGAGGTCACCAAAGAGGTGCCCAGCCCTAAAGGCGGAACTGTCTACGAAGTGTGGAAGGAGCGGCAGAAAGACCGTCAAACCGAGCGCGGCGGCACTCAGCAGAACCGCCCTCCCAATGCCAAAGTGGATAACGATGTTCCCGTTGGTGATCTGGGCAGCGGATCGGATTACAGCGTCTTCATTCAGCATCTGGGAGTGCCGTCCGCAGACATGACGTCGAGCGGCTCGTACGGCGTCTATCACTCCGCCTTCGATGATTTTGCCTGGTTCAAGAAATTTGGCGATCCAACTTTCGTCTACGAGCAGGAGATGGCTCGGATCTTTGGCGTGGAAGCCTTGCATATGGGCTCGGCTGATGTTCTGCCATATGACTACGAGCTTTATGGAAAAGAAATTACTGCCTATATCGAAAAGGCAGAGTTGAAAGCTCGCCAGATGCTTACCGGGACTGCGCCGGACTTTACCGCTGCCACTGCGGCCGCGAAGCACTTTGCCGAAGCAGGAGCAAAGCTGCTGGCCATCCAGAAGAGCCCGCCGGTGGATGTCGCCCGACTGAACCAGACTTTGATTGCTACCGAGCGCGCGCTGCTGATGGAGAAAGGCCTGCCCAACCGTCCATGGTTCCGGCACGCAATTTACGCCCCGGGCCAGTACACGGGATATGCGGCAGTGGTGATTCCGGGGGTGAATGAGGCCATAGACGCTAAAGATGCTGCGTTGACCACGCAACAATTGCAGTTGCTTACGGAGAAGCTGAATCGTGCGGTGGGGGTGATGGAGGGATACCAAAAGCAGTAATCAGCGCAGTCAGTGCTGATCAGTGGAAAGGTCCATACAGCCCCGCGCCCGCTTTGAGCGTCTAATTAAAACGCCACTTCGTCATTGTGTCGGCCCTCGTTTAAGTGACAGCTCTCCCCGGAGGTGGTTCGGTTATGCCTTTGGCCCGCATTCTTACTCTTCGCCCGGAAGAGGTAACCGGCCTCTGTGAACAGCTTCAGCAACTGGGCTTTGAGGTTGAGGTGACCAGCCCTCACGAGCGCAATCTCGCCACCGCCGATCTGGAGATTGAATTTGCCATCTGCGACCAGCAACAGGTCCTGGGCAGAGCGGGTGCCATCGCCACCCAACTGCAGGCTGACGTTGTAGTCTTTCCCGGCGCGCTCCCTCCAATGCCGAAGGCGGCGGTGGTCGAAGAAGTTCCGGTTTCCCTTCCTGAGCCCGTCGAGATGCTCGCTCCGAGCGAGCCTGTCGAAGCCGCAGCGGAGCAAGAGCCGACCCAGCGCATACCCTGGTCCACGAAATTTGCTGAAAGGTTACAGAAATCCGGTCGCCAGATTGCATCTGCCACCGGTGTGCTGGCGATCGGGCTGCGCCGAGGCCTCTCGCGACTAAAACCGGTGCTGGCTATCGCGATATCGAAATTCAAGAACACCACGTCCGCTGCGGGAAGCGCGGTTGCAGATCGCACGCGTGAGTATCAGGAGCGCATGAAGACCCGTGCCGCCCAGGTACAAGGCGCCCGGGCGCAGCGCTTGGCGGAGATGGAGCGCCTGCGGGCCGAAGCGCGAGAGCAAGTGGCGGTGCTGGAGCGGGCGCGGATGGCAGCGGAGGCTGAGCATCAGAAGTTGCAACGACTTGACGCGGAGCAAGCGGAGCAATCAGAGCGGCAGCGTGAGCCACAAGCCGTACCGCCACGAATTTTCCAACTCCGGGGCGTGCTTGCCGGGGTGGTGGCTGCTGTGGCGCTTTTTCTGGTGGGAATCCTGCTGGCAAATTTCCACACCGGCATACCGCTATCTCCCAGACTGACGGAAGGTTCGATCCAGCAACAGGTCCCCTTTGGTGCGGCAACTGTTCACGGTCCACCCGGAGTAACCCTGGCTCCGAAAATACCAAAGTCTCATCCGGTTACCGCCAGCGCGCCGCCATCGAAGCCGCAGCCTGCCGCGCGCAGTACACATGTGAGCCAACAGAAGTCGGAGTGGCATCACTTCCGGAAAAGATCCACTCGCGATGACGACGACGCAGCCGACGACGTGGTGGTGAGGCATTTTGGCCCGAAAAGAAAGCCGACAACGCAGACGGCGCAACGTCAGACAGGAATTAAGAGGTATTCCGACCAGTAGGCCAACACGAATTACTTCGAGGCAGTAATTCTCTCCACCAGTCCGGAATAATCCTTCTTCTCAATCCCGTAAACCTGCTTGTTGAACTCATCCACTTTCTGGGAATAGTTCATGGAGCAGAAC
>DATDGH010000723.1:0-3692 GCA_036522215.1 Candidatus Angelobacter sp.
GGCCGCTGCACAGGCAACGGGGAGGGCTTTCGCTTTGGCGTGGATTACCAACTCGGAAAATCTTTCCATCTCCTCCAGTTGCGGGCTGAATTGGAGCAAGAGAAGATCGACTCCTGCCTGCTCAAATTCGGCTATGCGTTCGGAGACTTGTTCGGGGGTGCCTATCAGGCCGGAGCGCAGTCCCCGGTTGGAGACGGAGTAATCCTCAAGAGACACTCGCTGCTCCAGTTGGGTGTTAGCCAGCCATTGCTGATAGTTCTGATAGCCGGCGGCATTCTGCTTTACGTCTGTAACTCGACGCAGTTCGTCCCGGGCTTCGCCTTCGGTTTCGCGGACGATGGCATAAGCGGCCACGCCATACTGCATTTGCGGCAGGCCCCATTTCCGGCGACGGGCCGACATATCCTGAATCTTGGGCAGGATTTTTTCCGGCGGATCGCCGTGCATTACGTAGGCATCGCACTTTTGTGAAATCAAATTCTTGGCCGCTTCGGATTCGCCTCCGGCGTAGATTACGGGACGGGGGCGGGAGACCGGCTTGGGCTGGAGCACTAGATCATCCACCTGGTAGTACTTGCCGTGGAGGGAAAAGTGATCGGTCTTCCAGGCCCTATCCACAATGCCCAGCCATTCTGAGGTGCGGGCGTAGCGATCGTCATGCTGATCGAAGTGGACACCGTATTTGCGCGCCTCCTCCGCCCACCAGGAAGAAACCACATTCAAAGACACGCGGCCATGGCTGATGTGGTCGATGTTGGCGGCCTGCTTGGCCAGCAATGCCGGGTTGTGGAAGGTGGGCCGCACTGCCACCATGAGTTCGAGGCGCCGGGTCACCGCCGCCAGAGCGGCAGCGGTCGACCAGGCGTCAAGGGAGGGTGCTTCGGGGCCTTTAATGTCGTTGAGATTCAATTCGGCAATCAGGGTGAGATCAAAGCCAATTTCTTCGCTGCGGCGCGCGAGGCGGCTTACGTAGTCCCAGCTCACCTCCATGTTTTCATCTTCAACATTGCGCAGCCAGCCGCCGAATACAGGAAGCCAATATCCGTAACGCATTACGCAGCCTCCTTTTCCAGAAAGTCCACCAGGCAGCTGAAGGGATTGAAGCCGATAACCCTGGGTCCATCGGCAACGAAGTTAGAGAGCGCATTGATGTCGTAGAAGTAGAGCTGGCCATCGCGATTGTCAGTGATGTACTCGACTCCGCCGACCTCGATGGTGGCTTCGCGCATAATGCGCTCGACAGAATGAATAATGTCATCGGGTGGGGTGTAGCCTTCAACCCGCAGTCCGGTTTTGGGAGCATCCACGGGGCAGGCTGAGCGTTGCAGCTCCTGGCCGCCAGTGGTTTTGCAGATGTCGGCGGGGCAGAGGTCGAAGGTGTCGCCGGAGAGATGGACTTTGATGCCATAGAGGAACTTTGTTCCGACCACTTCGACACGCACAATGTGGCCGCCACGAGCAGGAATGTATTCCTGCAGCAGAGCGGTATTGTCGAGACCGAGATCGAGGGAATTGGCATGCGCTGCCGCTTCCAGTTGCTTGCGACTATCGAAGCGGGTGATGCCGACGCCGCTGCCTCCGATGTTGGGCTTTACCACAATGGGAAAACGCAGTCCGCGGGCAGCCTCCGGCGCATCGGCGGAGCTGTTGATGACGCGGCTCTTGGGGTAGGGAAGTCCAAGCGAGTCCAGCAAGGAGAGCTGAAGCGCTTTGGAAGTCTCATAGCGGAAGGCTTTCTGGCCATTTACGATTCGCTTGCCGCGCTGTTCCAGGTGCGCCAGGTAATACAGGGTGTAAAAGATTCCCTGGCCATGGCCGCGACGATAGGCGGAGGGACTCATTCGATTGAACAGCAGCGAATAAGCGCTCTCCCCATTCAACTGCGCCGGATCAAAGTGGTGCTGGGCGGCATTGATTTTGGTGAACGGCGTCCCGCGCTGCTGGAATTCGGCAAACAGCGGAAGAAACCAATGGGGATGCTCATAGTAGATGGCAATTGGCTGCTTCGACTTCGGCATTGACTGTCCCTCAAGTTCCCGGGACCAGCTCGTGAGCGGCAGCCCAAAAAAGATAAGGGCCGCTCACTTTCGAGCGGCCCGATGATCAGAATTGCTTGTACTTTATGATCTTCGCAACACCGGCCGCCCGAAGGTACACATACACATACAACACATGTGCATGCAACAGGCCATGGCCGGATTGTGAACCGAATGGTGCATTTGACCCCTTCAATGTACATAAAGGACTCATTGGCGTCAAGTTTGGAGGGTGGAGGAATTTCGTGGTGCACTGAGGCTGTTGGCTCCTGGCCTTTGGCCCTTGGCTAAATCCAACCCAAATGCTTACCACTGATGACACTGAAGGCACTGATAACCAATGATCATCTGAAAATCGAATGCCGCAACGGCTTACTGCTGATAACGCTGATCGGACTGATAAAACTGGTCAAAGCTGAAGAGACTCGCATAGCGATGATTGCCGCGATGATGTAAATTCGTGTGCTTATGTTCCTGCGAATCGCTCTTGTTCTCTTCGTCACCGCAATCAACTTATTTGCTGCTGCGCCGGAAGGGATTCCGCGTGACCTGGCGCGGTTTCGGGCCAATGCCATTTCCGATGTCCGCTACCACCTGAGGTTCACACTCACTCAGCACGCGGATTCGGTTTCCGGACATGAAGAACTCAAGTTCTGGCTAGGGCCGCGCGGGGCTGCGCCGTCTCGCGGACTGGATCCGCACGCGGCCGGCTTGCCGGTGCTGCTGGATTTTCGTGAGGGCACAGCGACCAAGTTGATCATCAATGGCAAAGCTGCAGACGCGACGCTGGAGAACGGGCACATCCAGCTTCCAGCGAGTCTACTCTCAGCCGGAGAAAATACCGTGACAATAGATTTCACCGCACCGGTTGCGCCCGCAGGCAGAGCCATCACGCGTTTTGAGGACAAAGACGACAACAGCGAATACATCTACACCTTATTTGTTCCCATGGACGCGAGCATGGCCTTTCCGTGTTTCGATCAGCCTGACTTGAAGGCGCGCTTCAAGTTGACAATTACGGCGCCGGGCAACTGGACCGTGATTTCCAACACCCCGGTTGAAACGGCGGCGCAGTTGAGCAACGTTCAGAACACAACGTTCGCCGAGACTCGTCCCATCAGCACGTACCTGTTTGCCTTTGCCGCCGGGCCATTTCGCAAGGTCCACGAAGCGCCGCGAATGCCTGGACTTTATGTCCGGCAGTCAAAGTTCAACAGGGCGGAGGAAGAGGCGGCGGAGGTGCAGGAGATTACGGCGCAGGGCATCAAGTATCTTTCCGATTATTTTGCTCAGCCCTTTCCCTTTCCCAAATATGACCTGGTCATGATTCCCGGCTTTGCCTATGGCGGGATGGAGCATGCGGGAGCGACATTCTTGCGCGAGGAGTCCATCCTCTTTCGCACCGCGCCCACGCACAGCGATCATCTGAACCGCGACATCCTGCTGCTGCACGAACTGACGCACCAGTGGTTTGGCGACCTGGTGACCATGCGCTGGTTTGACGATCTATGGCTGAAAGAGGGTTTTGCTCAGTACATGGCGTATCACGCGCTGGCCGACCTGATGCCGAAGGAGAATATCTGGAAACGTTTTTATCAGGCAATCAAGCCGGCGGCCTATGCCATCGATTCGACCAAAGGCACAACGCCGATCTAC
>DATDGH010000724.1:0-5001 GCA_036522215.1 Candidatus Angelobacter sp.
ACATCGAAGTGTCCAGCTACGTCTGCCTCTACTGATAAGGCATAATCTTCCGCGGATTTACAAAGCTCTCCCTGCGAAATTCCCCGCCAGAAACGCACGATCGCACGTTCAGAGTATGTCCTGCTGAGTCCGAGGTATGCCTGTGCTTTTATCTTTCGGTCTGTATCGGGTCTCCTAATTAGCAACTTATACTCATACTGGGCATTATCGAAATCACGCTCAGTCAGCATTCGACGATACCCATTGGCTTCCGCCAACATCCTTTGAGGTTCGTGTGCCTCTTCCATACGCTTACGGACCGCTGCTTCGGAAGGGGTCTGTACCCATATGACTATTGGAATACTAACGAAGGCCCCAAAGACAGCGACGAAGGCATATTCAAGGATTTTCAAGACAATCCGCCTACGTTTGGCATGTCTACTGAAATCGATTTCGCGGTTAACTACAATTCGATCATCACCAGAATAAGAACAGCTGCCGACGGAATCATTGGGTATAAACCTAATCTGCGTTCCCTGTCGATCAAGAGCCAAATATCGGCCCCGTCGCGATTCACCAAGATTCCAACCGTTAACTGTCGATCCATCCTTAAGATCGATTTCGACACGGCTCCCCAAATCGCCCATGCCGCCCCCTTCGCGAAAACTCCAGCCTGACGTTGCGGGTGGGATTACTAAAATCCTTCTGTTTTGAAATTCGATTCGTCAGGCCGGATTTCGACGTTGTGGATGCTCCTATTAACATAGTGATTCCAGTGTGCAATTCGTTTCACGCCAAAGACGAAAAAAAAGTCTTGGAGTACCCCTGCGAAAACCAAGTCATCCCAGAGCTACTCTGCGAGGTACCCGATTCCCCGCGTGGTAAATGGTTTGATATGAGGATGCTTTACGTCTTTTCACGTTTGAAACCCAACATAAGAGCCCGTACCGCCGCACGGGCTCTCCTTCCCTGTTCCAATAACCTGTTACCTGTTCCCTAGCTTTTCGCTAATTACTAACTACCGCTTTTTCCTGTCCCGCTGAATTCGCACTCTACCAAACCGATGCCAGTCCTTCAGCTCTACGGCATGAAGCCTTTCGAGCGAATGAAAGTTGATATCGGCCTGCAATTCCTGCGAGATCCCGCGAAGTATCTTGAGTTGTTTGGTGTTAACGACGCCCGCTTTTTTCAGTTCACCCAGATTGAAAAGAATCCGCTGGAATGAACGATTAAGACAGGCGAGGACGTGGTAGGCGCGGTATTTCTCATCCGCGTTAAAATCGAGGACAGCCATCTTGCCTCCTAATCCGAGGTAATTTGGTTAGGACTGCGTCAGTGTTTCCGCACTGGCGCGGTCCGCTTCTTTTTATCTCAAAGTTGAAGGCGAAAATCAAGCGAAAACGTAAGAGGTGCGCTATCCGTCGCCTATTCTTTACAGAGGATCGAGGACCATCGTGAATTCAATGTGCTCCCGTCTTTTTGCTTCAATCGCTGAAAAAGCGCGACAGCCAGTGAATCGAACGACGTGATAGGCGGCAGCATAGCCTCTCTTTTTTGCAGTAAATCCAACTGCACAATTAGTCGAACCAGAATTTGCTCTGTGGCATGAAATGGTTCCACTGACATAGTCCTCGTCAGTGGTTACTCCCCATTCATCCCCATTAGCATCGGAATATATGTGAGCGCCAACTGGATCACTGTCAATGTCAACGTATAAGTAACAGTATTCCGATGATGGTGATGGCCAGTACCCTGGCGGGCGACCGTGTTCATCATTCTGACCGACTCCAGGAAGCGCGAGCAGGAAAAACACTGCACAGACAGAGATTCTTCGCATTTTATGCCTCACCTATCTCACTATCCATAACGCCCTACTTTTGCTAGTTTGTACAACCCAAACATTTGCGAATTCCTATATAGATAGTGATCGAAAAGACGAAAACGTTTCAAAGATTCTTATGATAGACGGCGGTGAGGCAACCGGAAAGGCAGTCTCATTCGCGTTCACTTGCTTTTATTCGCGGCTAAAACTATCCGCCGTGCTATACTTCGCTCACCCCTAGCCGGAGCACCCTCATGTCAGCACAACCAGCACCTGCACTGATTCCCCAACCGGAGCCACCCAAAGAAATCCCAGAACTCACGGACGCATACCGCAAAGTCCACAAGAACTACGTTTTGGCCTCAGGCCTATTGGCATCCTGGGAACTGATTGGCATAACAATCCAGACCAAAGAGAAGTGGGGCCTCGAGCTAAAAAGCCCGGCAGCGGTGCCGATAATTCTCTTTTCGCTTGTGATTTATTTTGGCTATAAAACGTGGATTGAGTGGTGGCAATGCAATCCAGAGCGCAAGAAGCACCTGGCGGCAAAATGGGACTACCGCATCGCCCACGCCATCGCCTTAATCGCTATGGGCATTTCCACAGTCCAGTACCTGCTTCGCATCCAAATCGTAGATCTGGTAGGGCACTACAGAGACGCCATAGGTTTGGTATTGTCGGTACCCTTCGTCGGAATGTTAATCATCGTCTATCTGAACACCGTTCCAGTTAAAAGAAGACTCTACCGGGCAGCCTTTGCTCTGGCTTTTTGCCTCCTCGTAATCGGCCGCATAGTATCCGCGCGTAACTCCCCGGGCATCAGAACAGCCGCCATTCTCGTGATCATAATTGGCATAGCATTGGCTATTCCTCTACGAATCCGACTCCGGCAACTAAAGCACTCCCAGCAAAACTAGAGCATTCGCAATCTTTGGATCGGGACCGGTTTTGCTTTTGCCTTTGACTTCCGACTGCCTGTTGCCCGCCGAAGGTCTCGGCGTGCCTTAGATGCAGCCTTTCTGTCCCTGTTCCCTATCACCAGTTCCCTACTCTGTGTCCTTTACCTCCTCCGTGGTTAATTTCTTTCCTTCGCGTTCATTAGCCTTTATTCGCGGCTAAACGCTTTTGCGTTTGGTTTTGTTGCCTCTGCTGTTCCCTGTCCCCTATCCCCTGTTCCCTGCGGGCATTGCGCCGGTTCGTCTTATGAACCGGCACAATGCCGCCAAGTGCATCGCCGCCGCCTGCCCCCAATACCACGCCCTTTGCGCGGAGCCTTCAGGAAACTTCCGTCCCATGGTGTACAGCCGATGCGTCTGATCGGTAATGGCCTGAATTTCCGGTGTGACAATCTGCACCTCCGCGGTACCGCCGTTGGGCATCTGCAACTGGACGTTCGTGCTGGGATAGCCTGCCTTCTCTCGCGGCTCGAGGAACTTGTCATCCACGCTGATGACGGGAAACTGCTTCTGCAGGCGCGCGATGAGCTGATCTTTGACCGCAACTGTATTGGCAACGATCTGGGCGGCAAGGTTATCGCCGATGGTGCTGGGAGGCTTGCCATCTGCCACCTTTTCTTCCAAACGCTGCAAGCCCTTTTGCGGACGCAGACGATCAAACCTGGCCCCCGGAACTGCGGCTGCAGCTTCAGAAAGTCTGGTGGTCAGATAGGGCGCTGCGTCGGCCGCCAGACGCTCGTTTTGCACCCGATTGTTGCTGGGCTGGAGAATCTGCCTTCCGGACTGCGGATCGGTCTGGCCGATCCGGCTGGCTTCCTCCGCGCTGACCGGAGCAGGCGGTTGGGCTAGCGCAGCTTGCACCTGCGGCGGTTCCTGCTTGACCTTGACTTCCGGCACCTGACCGGAAACAGGCTGGGCCTGGGCCTGGACTTTGCGCACCGCGGGCGAATCCGTTGTCATGTTGCGGCCCATATTGGGCACGTGTGGCACAGCCGCCCTCGACGGTGTCTTATGGTGGAAGCCCCGAGCTTCGGTGCGGGGTGAGTCCGTTCTCAAGGACGAATTAGCACTCGAAAGCGAACTAAGCTTCACCGTGCGAGTCCGGCCATCCGCCAGACGCACCACCGCCACCCCCATTTTCGGAAACATCCGCAGGACTGCTACATGACCGTCGTCAGGCAAATAGACACGCTGATCCAATCTTGATGTATTCATTTGTTGCACTTTGCTGAAACGGGAGTATCTTATGTTGGTTCATTCACTACAGAACGTTCTGAACTGCGGGAGACAAGCGATTGCCATGGCTAAAGAAGTCAGAACCGCCCTGATCACCGGAATATTCGCCCTTGTTGGAATAGTGTTAACGTGGTTTCTCACAGACCTCAGTAATCAACACGAAAGGGATAGGCTTAAAGCCCAGCGAGCGCAGATTACCAGTCCTGAGGGGATATACCTGTGGCAAGTCGCGGGCGACGCAAATGGCGACCCCTGGGCTGGTTACATAAACGTCGACGATCAGGGAAACCCCAACATCCAGATGTGGAGAATGGCGAAATGTCATGACAACCAGATCGTCAGGCTACGCCTTTTGCAACAAGATCAAGGACACGCGGAGGTCACTACTCGCGAACCGGGTAAGCTCCATATCCACATACCGGTTCGCTTCATTAAGTACGACAACACATGCCAAACGCCCACTGAAGGCCAACCCCTAAACCTAGAGCCACAGCAGATCTTGGAAGGAGATATCGATCAAACCATCGGCTACGCAGGTAGCATCAGGTACATAAAGCCAACCGGAGAACAGCCCTTCGGAGTGATGAATCTGGTCAAGAGCACGCCGGGATTCGTAGCCCAATAACCATAAAGCGCATTCCTCCACAGCAGACGCAATTCTCAAATCCGCGTTTCCTGCGTTTATTCGCGGCCCAAAGAAGTCTTGGTTTTGGTGTCGCTAACTGCCAATTGCTAATTACCAAGTGCTGCTCCTCTTTCCCCTTGCCCCAACTCCCAACCAGTGCCAAAATGTGCCGCAACCATGATAAGAGTGGCCGGAAAGTGGCAGGTGGGTCTTGAGGGTTGAAGCAGGGGCCATGTCGAAAACGTACGAGGGTCGAATCTGCGCCGTGGATTTCTGCGAGTGCGCGGCGGCGGCCACGTTGGCGCAGCAAGACTTTTGCGTGAACCACTTCATCGAGCTGTGCTACGAGAATTTGCAGCGGATCGATCCGCGCGGGCAGAAGC
>DATDGH010000725.1:0-4213 GCA_036522215.1 Candidatus Angelobacter sp.
GATACTTTTTCTGCTGCTCATCTTTGTTTGCCACGGCAGTTGCAAGGTGGTCCTGAGCAAGGGCCAGATGGTACCAGATATAAGGGTCGGGCTGAGTCTTATTCAAATCGGCTGCAAAACGCAAGTCTTTTTCCGCTCCCGTATCGTCTCCGGTCTTAAGTTCCATGATTCCCAGGGCCGAATGGGCCATGGATTGTAACGTGGATTTGTAAGCCCCAATCTGCTCCGGAGTGGCGTTAGGAGGGGGAATAAAGCTCGAATCAACGGTTTCGAGCGCGTGATTGGAGTTCTTTTTGATCTCTGTGATTTTTTGTTCCCGGTCCTGATCGGAATCACTCAGACCATCCGCCAGTACGGTGGCGGTGAGCACCAGCGCAATCGAATTATCAGGATCCAGCGCCAGCACCTTCTCTCCCATGGCCAGCATCTTGCCCGGATTATTTTCAGTCTGATACTCGTGCATGGCTTTGGAATACAGGTATTCGCGCAACTCGCTCTGAGGATACTTTGCAGCAAACTCAGTGGCGGCCTTTTCTACAGCAGCCCCGCCGTTCAGAGCATAAGCAGAGTTGTAGTCCTTGAATTCCTGTTGAGTTTTAGCCTGGGGCGGACGCTTCCCCGCAGGCTGCGTCTGGGGTGCTCCAGCGGATGGTTGCTGGGTGCTGGCCGGCACTCCCACCAGAAGCATAATCGCCAGGACAATGAGTAGCTTGTTCATTCAGTTCCTTCCGGCCTAGTGCGGACCTGTCGGCTGTTGGGATGGCGGGTGATAAGGAACAGCCAGGCCTTTTTCCGCCGCGGTCTTGGTGTCTGGGGTTGGATCTCCCGCCTGCAAAGCCGCACGATAGTGGGCCACCGCCTGATCCCGGTTTTCCTGTATGTCAAAGATTCTACCCAGATAGATATGACTCCAGGCAAGCGTCCTGGGATCGTGCGCAGCCTGGACTGAGCGCTCAAAGTAAGTGCGTGCGCCCTCCATGTCCCCGGACAAGGTAGCAGCGCGCGCCAGGATAAAGAACGCTCGTCCCTGGTCCTCATTACTTTTTGGGTCCTGGACAGCCTGTAAGGCCAGCCTCTGAGCGCCGGCAGGATCGCCGCGCGACAACCTGTCCTCGGCATCGTCCAGCAAGTGGATTTCATGGGAAGACGGCTTGGACGCACTCAATACTTCAGGAGCGGCCTGGGAGGAGAACACGATTTCAGAAGCACGCTTCTTTTCCTGGTCCAATGAGATGTTGTAAAGAAGGTCTCCGTAAAAGTTCGTCATCCCGGTGCTTTCCTTCTCAAAATTCACCATTGCACCATAAAAATAGCGGGTGAGAATGAAGCCTTCTTCCATGGATCGCTGCACCGAAGCGGTCCGCGCTCCCTCATTCGTCTTGCCGCCAGGGAGCATCCGGGCTTCAATGGCGCGGATGAGGCACTCCGTCAACAACAGTGAGATGTCGTGTTTGAACGGGTCAGCCATGGGGGCGGTCTGGACGCTTCCCAGCAGCGGATCAAGCCTCTCCAGAGTACGCCCATGCTTCAGGGCTAGAGGCTCCAGGACGTAGTGCAGGTAGGTATGCCGGATATCCTGCACATGCACAGATCCATCCTGGCCGGGCGAGACCACCAGAAAATAATTGTCGGCATAGTTCCGGGAATTCACCTGAGTCGGCGCCAATAGCGGCTCAAGATAAATCACAAACCTGCGTCCCACATAGCCGCTGAATTGCAATCTCAGGTACAGATCACTCTGCAAAATGATATTGGAGATCGGATCATGAAAGCGCTGAACCAATGCGTTATATTCGGCCTGATGCTTTTGCCAGATGGCGTGCAGGTCTGCCCGTCGATAAAACTTTTGCAGCAGCGGAACCAGGCCCAGAACGCGGGAGGCATCCGGAGGCAGATCGGCCTCTCGCTGCGTCGGCGCAAAATCAGGAGGCTCTCCCAGATCCAGCGCCAGGGAAACATATTGAGCCAGGTCCATACTCGGATCGGGAGGCAGATGATCCTGCTGGAACACACAGATCGCGCGCAGAGCCTGCGCGGCGTCAGGAGAACGGCGGGTGGCGCCAATAACATCGGTACGGACGGCCAGGCGTATAGGGTCGGCATTGTCCATCCCGGCATCGTAGCCACAGGCGTTCAGGGCAGCAGCTACACTGAAGATGGTCTCGCTCACCTCCAGTTGCGCCTTGGTGGTCTGCGCCAGAGCGCTACCCGACAAGAGCAAGATGAAAGGAAAAAGGACTGATAATTGGAACTTGGGCTTCAGAATTCCTCCGAAATCGTGGGGAAACTTATGTCTTTTTAGTTTACCTCGAAGCGAAGCGAGAGGTCCCTACCCCCTGATGAATCTGCCGGGCTGCATTTTTGAAGAATCACAATTATCTCTGAAAAATACCTACAAACCACTGCCCCGGTTGGAGTTGCTGGTACCACTATTATATCCGCTAAGTCCCATGAATCCAGCGTTGAAGGCAAGCTTAGGCAATAAAATGCCCGCTCTACAGAGCGGGCATCTTGGTTCTAAGCCGTTGCTTTGGCTAATTGCTAATTGCTAATTGCCAATTGCCAATTGCTAGCCTTTCACATTCACATGCGAGAAACAGATGATCGCGGTGCCGGCTACCGGCTGTCCAAACGCATATGCCGGGTAGAAGCTGGTGAGGAGCAGGGCGCGATTCAACTGTGAGCGGACCTCATTGGTGTCTGGTCCGGAAATAATGTCGTAGTTTTCTACTCGTCCGCTGGCATCCACATAAGCCTGGACTACCACCGGCGCGGAGAGATTCAAATCCGTATCGGCAACCGATGACATGGCGCTTTGCGGGGGCTGGAGCCGTGCCGGAGAATAGATTCCAGGCACGATTTCACCAGCTCCAACCTGCGCCGGGACAAAGAATCCCGTAAGCGCGCCGAAAAAGATGATCGCAGTCAGGATGCCTGCGGTGGCCGGGAACATGAATGTGTTCACGGAATTTTCCAGCCTCACCATGTAGCTTTGCACAACACGCCGCCAGTCGCGTGACCGTTCGCGGGAGAGCGCCAGGCGAAGCTTCAGTGATAGATCGGCCGGGACGGGTCTGCGTCCTAGAGCGGTTACCAGCAAGCGCGTTTGTTCCAGCTTGCGATACTCTACCTTGCACTCAACGCAAGAGCTTATGTGGTCAGAAACCGCGTGCATTTCAACACCCGTGACGGCATTGTCCAGATGCAGTGTGAACAGTGGCCGTGCTTCAGTACATCTCATTGCTATACTGCCTCCACTTCAGCTTGATCCGGCGAGCAAGAGTTCCCCTTCTTCGATTTCTCGGAGGGTTGAAATTCCGAACCCAACTGCCGGACAAATCCTTCCAGGCGCTTCTTCAGCGCCTCGCGTCCTCGAATGAGCCGCGATTTCACAGTTCCCAGTGAGACCTGTAAAACCTCAGCAATTTCCTCGTAAGAGAGACCTTCAATATCCCGCAGCAGGACCGTCGTACGATAGGGTTCAGGCACCTGCCGCAACTCCCCTTCTACCCGGGCGCGTATTTCTTCGTGGGCTAGCAGCTCCAGCGGCGATTCTCCTTGATCTACCAGGGTGTTACACAGGCCGAAGGAGTTGCCGCTCGTGTCCTCCTGGGGCTCGATTGGACTTTCTTTACTCTTATGGCGAAACCACCAGCGCCGATGGTTGGACGCCTCATGAATGGCTATGCGGTAGAGCCAGGTCTTCAGGCTGGACTCACCGTTAAACCGCTTCATGCCGCGAAATACCTTCAGAAACACCTCTTGTGTGGTATCAGCGGCATCTGCCGGATCATTCACAATCCGGTAGACCAGGCTGTAAATAGGCTGGTGATAGTGGGCAATCAGCCAGTTGTAGGCTTCCTCCGATCCGGACTTTAACTCCGCGACAATGGAGGCTTCCTCAGCCCTGACGGCGATGGCACTGGCGATATTACCCAACGTTGCTGCTCCCGCCATTTTCTTCATGGCGTCACCCCAACGGTATCAAGTTTTGGGCGCCGCTACAACTCATTTCCGGGTACTCTCGTAACCCCAAATTCAGGGATTTCTTTGACAACTTCCCTCGAGATATAGACTCCGGCCGATAGAGGAAAGTTCCTGAATAATTAGAACCCATCTCAAAAATACCTCCGCATGAGAATGAGGATGCAAGCGATCTGTAGCATACCGAGGAAGTTGCATTCTTTGTATTCCCAGCGGTTAACCAAACGAC